>JAFOHJ010000330.1 GCA_017421885.1 Clostridia bacterium | reverse complement strand
ATATACTGCGAAAAAGAACGGTCCTGTTTTTCGGCAAGCAATCTAAGCTTTTCTATTACAGACGGATCAAGTGTAATGCTTACTTTCTGTTTGAGTTCTTTCATACTGCTCACCTCAAACATAGGATACTACAAAACACGATTATATATTGTCTTTTCGCTTAAAGTAGTATAAAGTAGTATTATAGCTGAAGAACTTTATCTTGAGCAAACCGATGATGAAGAATAAAAAAAACATCAACAGATTGTGGATGGTTTTTCTGTTTCATCTGATCTCACGGCGGCCTTCGATGGCCATCGAAAGGGTCTTCTGATCGGAGAACTCGAGGTGTCCGCCAACCGGCATGCCATAGGCAAGTCGGGTGATCTTAAGTCCGAAGGGCTTAAGCAGCCTTGCGATATACATGGCCGTGGTCTCGCCCTCGGTGTCGGGATTGGTGGCAAGGATGATCTCCTTGACCTCGTCCAGCGCCGCACGCTCAAGCAGCTCGCGCACCTTGATGTCGTCGGGGCCTACACCGCTGAGAGGCGAAATAACACCGTGGAGCACATGGTAAAGGCCGCGGTATTCACGGGTGCGCTCGATGGCGATCAGATCCTTGGGGTCGGTGACCACACAGATGGTGGAGGGATCCCTGGTCGGGTCGGAGCAGATGGGGCATTTGTCGCCCTCGGTCAGGTTCTGACATACCGAGCAGGTCTTTATCGCCGTCTTTGCCGCAAGGATGGCATTGGCAAACTCTTCGGCATCCTCTTTATTCATCGAAAGGACATGAAAAGCCAGCCTCTGAGCCGATTTGTGTCCCACTCCGGGCAGACGCTCGAACTGTTCGATCAGCTTTTCGAGAGGGGGAGCGTAATGCTTCATCTCTGTTAGAAGGGCAGGCCCTTCATGCCGCCTGTGATCTTGTTCATCTCACGGGCTGTTGTCTCTTCGCACTGTGTCATAGCCTCGTTTACAGCTGCCATGACCAGGTCTTCCAGCATCTCGACATCGTCGGCATCGACGACTTCGGGGTTGATCTTGATGCTCTTGAGCAACTTGCCGCATACAACTGCTGTAACGGCGCCGCCGCCGGCGCTTGCTGTAAACTCGCGAGCCTCCAGCTCTGCCTGCATCTTCTCCATATCGGCCTGCATCTTCTGGGCCTGCTTCATAAGTGCATTCATATTGAATCCACCGGGCATTCTTCCGGGCTTCATAATCATCTTCTCCTTTGGTATTTAAATTAAATAATCATTTTATCTTCACGTCAACGCCGAAGTCTCGGGCGCGTCCGCGGATGACTTCAAGAGGGTCTTCCTTCTGTTTAGGCACCAGCTTTTCCACCTTGGCAAAGGCATATCCGGCGCTCTTGCCCGCCTCGTCGATGAGGGCGAGGATCTCAGGCTTGCCTATAAAGATAAGGCCTTCCTCGGGGATCTGGATATGGATGCCGCCCTTTTCCTCAAAGGTCTGAGCCATGCCGAGATAGACCCTTACGGCCGAGCTTATCTTGCCGTTGAGGGCAGATTTGAGGGCCTCGTATCCCTTGCCGCCAGAAGGAGCGGATGAGGGGGCATATTCTCTTCTTACAGGCTCGGCCTTCGGCTCTTCACGCCTTACGGGCGCGGGTGCGGGAGCGGGCGCAGGCTCGGGCATAGGGGGAGGCGTGAACTCGGGCATGCTTCCCTCGGGAGGAACATCGTCCCAGGGGGGTGCCTCGTCCCAGCCGGTATCCTGCACGGGAGCAGGAGCCGGTTCTTCCTTGGGTGCGGGCGCGGCCTTGGGAGCCTCTTTCTTAACGGGAGCAGCAGGCGCCGAAGCCTTGGGCATGGGCTGGGGAGCCGGCTTTCTCAGCTTAGCCTCGGGGGCATCATTTGCCGCGCCCCAACCGGGAAGCGACATCTTGATAAGGCACATCTCGCCGTCCAGCCTCTTGGCCGAGGTCCTTGTGGTTCGGCTGAGGAAGAAATTGATGGCCTCGATGCAGCTCTCAAGCCTGTCTACCGGGCAGTTCGCCGCAAGGCCGGGGACCTGCTCGCGCCAGCGCGACAGCAGATAATCGCCCACTCCGGTGGCTTTATAAAGGTAAATATCGCGCAGAAGCGATAACAGATTGTCGAATATAGCGATTATATCACGGCCTGTCATATAACAGTCGGTGAAAGCGGCGATCGCGCCGGCGGCATCCTCGCGCATAACAGCCTCGAAGATGCTGATGATCTCGCGTTCGGAGGCAAGGCCGAGGGCATCGGTGACGCTCTGAGCCGTGACATGGAATGTGGCACCCTTTGCTCTGTCCAGCAGCGAGATGGAATCTCGCATGGAGCCGTCGCCCATGGCGGCAAGGATATCGGCGGCATCGTGGTCGAGGAGGAATCCGTCCTTATGTGCGATCTCCTCGAGCGCGGCTGCCATT
>JAFOHJ010000329.1 GCA_017421885.1 Clostridia bacterium | reverse complement strand
CAGCTTCGGCAGCCTTTGTGATCTCGTGGTTCTTGATCATCTGCTCGCAGGCAGCCATCAGAGGATACATGACAACGTCCTCATCAATGGGAGCAACTGTCTTGCGGATATGATCGTAAACAGCCTTTGTAGCGGGCGACAGCTTGTCTTCGCCTCTCAGCCACAGAGCCTGTGCAGCTGCGAAGAGCTCGATGCCGAGGACCTTGCGGCTGTTGTCAAGGATCATGGCTGCCTTGCGTGCAGCTGTTGTGCCCATGGAAACATGGTCTTCCTGGTTAGCCGACGAGGGGATCGAGTCGACCGATGCGGGATGTGCATAGACCTTGTTCTCGGAAACCATCGAAGCTGCCGAATACTGGGCGATCATAAAGCCGGAATGTACACCGCCGTGCTTTGTGAGGAATGCGGGCAGGCCGTTGGAAAGCGCAGGGTTGACCATACGCTCGATGCGGCGCTCGGAAACGTTGGCATACTCGGAAAGAGCGATTCCGAGGAAGTCCATAGCCAGAGCAACAGGCTGGCCGTGGAAGTTGCCGCCGGAAATAGCCTCGTCGTCATCGGGGAAGATGATGGGGTTGTCGGTTACAGCATTGATCTCGCGGGAAATTACGCCGTAAACATATTCGATAGCATCGCGGCTTGCACCGTGGATCTGAGGTGTGCAGCGGATAGCATAAGCATCCTGGACCTTATCGGGGTTGAGGTCGAACGCGAGGTTGGAGCCCTCGAGGATCTGGAGCAGGTTGTGAGCTGTGTCCTTCTGGCCCTTATGTCCGCGAACATCATGGAGCTTGTGGTCGAATGCCTTCTTGATGCCCAGCTGAGCCTCGGCTGTCATAGCGGCCGCGATATCGGCTGTCTTCATCAGATCAAGAGCATCCCACATGACGTTGCATGCAACAGCTGTCATGATCTGTGTGCCGTTGATGAGGGCAAGGCCTTCCTTTGCAGCCAGGTCGATGGTGGGGATGCCGGCCTTCTCCATTGCAGCCTTACCTGTCATGCGCTCGCCCTGATACTCTGCCTCGCCTTCGCCCAGCATGACGAGAACGATGTGAGAAAGAGGAGCAAGGTCGCCGCTGGCGCCCAGCGAGCCCTTCTCGGGGATGATGGGATGTACGCCTTTATTAAGCATATTGAGCATTGTCTCGATGGTCGAGAGTCTGATGCCCGAGTTGCCTCTGGAAAGGGCATTGCATCTGAGCAGCATAGCCGCTCTTACGACCTCTGTAGGCAGAGGATTGCCCATGCCGCAGGAATGGCTGATGATGAGATTTCTCTGCAGGGCAGCTGTTTCCTCGGTGGGAACAAAGACCTTGGAGAACTCGCCGAAACCTGTTGTAAGGCCGTATACGATAGCCTTATCGGCTACCTTCTTTTCAACATAAGCTCTCGCCTTGTTGACCAGCGCCTTGGACTCTTCGGTCATGGCGACCTGCTCTCCGCCTCTTGCTACAGCAATGACCTGCTCGAGTGTCAGGTCTCTGCCATTGATCATGATCATTATTAAAAACACTCCTTTTATTGACCCTCGGGCCAATTTATTTATGGTTCTATTATATATCCCCGCTTATTTTTCGTCAATCACCTTACGAAAAATACTTTAATTCTCCATAGCATTATGCTAAAGCGTTATTCCAATGCAAAAAGCCTCTAAAAAGAGGCTTTTTTTCTATTTATTAGATGTTGTATTCGTACGCTTCTACACATTTTCCGCCTTCAAATGTCAGGCGCACCACGCGAGGCATTACATCCTTGACCTTAAGAAAAGCTTCATAATCGAAGCTCTCGTCATAGTGGTTATATACCGTGCTGAGAGCCATGCCGTGGGTGCCGATGGCAATAGTATGGCCCGGGAGCTCTGCGATAAGCTTTTCAAGGGCCTGAGTAAAACGGGCCCTGACCATATTGAGGCTCTCGCCGCCTTCGGCAGCAAGATCTCTGTCGTGCCACTGCTTATAGGCAAAGTCTGCAATGCCGGCCGTGTTGCCCGATGCTCTTTCGCGGAATCCGGCCTCGGTCATCACCTCAAGTCCCAGCTTGTCGGCCAGAGGCTTGACTGTGGTGACTGCTCTGAGGTAGGGACTTGCATAAACATCGGTAACTCCCTTGTCACTCAGGAAATCAACCGCCTTGAAGCGGCCTTCAAGGCCGGCAGGAGTCAGAGGCCTTGTCATTTCATCCTTAACAGAATTGTCGGACTGGGCATGCCTTACGAGATATACTGTAGTCTTCATATATGTTACCTCCAAAACTTATAATACCTGGTCAATGATACGCGAAATCTTCTCTCCTGCTCTGCCCAGGGCCGCTTCAAGCTTTCGGCAGCCGTCATCGACCTTCGACGCCTTAAAGATCCATATCCTGAGCCTGTCGAACACCGAGCAAGAAAGATAGATGCCAGATGCTATGGCAAGTACGGCGGCTGCCATTACCGGAATGGGAAGCGATGCCGCAAAGGCAAATCGGTCGGGCAGGATATAGTGCCATATAAGGGGCTGGCAATGGATAAGATAAACGCTGAAAGATGCCGGTGAAAGGAAAGATATTATCTTTATCGCGCCTTTGCTTCTTATATCCATCGAGATAAATCCAAGGAAAAGACAAAGGGCCGCCATCAGCATCGTAGGCGAGATATAATTGATAAGGATACCGCCGTCCGAAGCAGGATTTCTGAGCTGAAGCAGAAGCTTGCTAAGCCATGTTATTACTACGCAAACAGCATAACCCAGGAAATACATCTGCGGCTTTATTCTGACTTTAATGGGCCAGCGTTTGAAATATGCGCCTATAAAATACAGAAGGCTGAGCCATACGAAGGAATACCCTCCGTGAAGCCTGAAGATATCATCCCTTGCGATATATGTCAGACCGATGAAAACAATAACTCCCGAAAGAATCAGCCTCTGAAGCGTCTTTTTGCCGCCTGCATCGATGAGTTTATTAAAGAATGGGATGAAGAAATACATGGCAAAATAGGCTGTAAAATACCAATATCTCACAGTGGTCACCGGCATAAAAGCCCATCGCCACTGGTCAAACCCAACGGTATCGGGAAAAACCACAGCAAATGCCAGTGTTATTCCCGCCATATAATAAACCACCTGAAGCCAGATGGACATAAGCCTGCTGTAGCGGAAGCGCGAATCTACCATAAGATATCCGCTGGCGATGGCAAAGCAATTGACACCGCAGAAGCAAGCCACCTCAAGCAGCCACATGGCTTCATACTGAGGTGACAGCACTTCCAGCCTGCCGAGTATACCTCCAACACCCAGAACATGAAGAACAACGATCATCTGCATGGAAAGCATCTTGAGAAGATCTATACCATAATTTCTCTTTCCTGCAGCTGAACCAAGCTGAGACATATAAATCATTCCTTTATTAATAAAATGATCCCAAAAATATTTTAGCCTATATCCCCTCATTACGCAAGCCGAGGCATAAAAAATAACCATATCTTAAAGATTTCTCTTTTAGATATGGTCATTGCTCTTATTCTATATTAGTTACCGTGACATGCTCAAGGTGATCGGTATAATAGGTCAGCTCGAACTCGGGCTTTCCCTTTTCAACGCAAACGACCGTGACCGACGCGTTGGGAACGATGGGAACTTTTCCAAAGTCTTCGGGAGGATATCCGAGCCAGGACGAAAGCAGCGCCCTGATGGCACCGCCGTGAGAAACCAGTACTACCGTTTTGCCCTCGTTTTCGGCCTCGACCTCATCAGCAAACTCACGTACTCGTTCCATGACATCGCCATAGCTTTCGCCGCCATCATAGCGCATCTTTCCGATGCACGCGATACGCTGGCGCTCGGTGTCGGGAAAGCGCTCGATGGCCTCGTCAAATCCCATGCCCTGCCACAGTCCCATATTGATCTCGCGCAGGCGCACGTCGGTCTCTATCGGCATACCGAGAGCCTTGCCGATGGGCTGAGCCGTGACCGATGCGCGGCAGAGGTCGCTGGAATAGATGCGGTCTATCTTATAATTTTCAAGAACATACTTTGCCGAAGCAGCCGCCTGCTCAAGTCCTATTTCATGCAGAGGAATATCCAGCTGGCCCTGAAAACGCCTCTGATGATTATACTGGCTGAGTCCGTGACGGATTATGATAAAACGAGTCATAAAAAACCTCCATATGCAAAAAGACCCCGGCCAATGCCAGAGTCCTGTTGGTGCAGCCGAAGGGACTTGAACCCCCATGAAGCATTCTTCACTAGCACCTCAAGCTAGCGCGTCTACCTGTTCCGCCACGGCTGCATATTATTTATTTTTTTGCTGTTCCCTGACAGCTCAATCATAATAACACAACTTCTCACGGAATGCAAGTACTTTTTTCAAATATTTTTCTTCTCAGAGTTTCACCGGTACAAACCCGCCTTTTGTGAGGATATCTCTCTTTTATACTCCCCTTTCGCCGTTTGCAATCACATAAAAAGAGTGCCCCGGAACGGGGCACCCTGAGTTTATTAAATGTGTGCTATGCCTCACATCAGCTGGCGGAACAGAGCCTTGAGATCCTCAACGCATGTATCCTTGGGATTACCGGGGCAGCATGCATCGGCAAATGCGCTTTCTGCGTGGTTATTCTGAAAAACTATTTTCAATCGGCGGAGCACATTCCCAGCTGATGAAGCGGATATCATATCTAACCATCGCTTCAAAGTCAGAATAAATATCCCTCCTGATCTCGCCATCTGAATCTGTTGCAGTATAATTAAAATAAGAGAAATCTTGTGGGGATCCATCAAGCCTATAATCTGTATCTCCCATATAGTATTCCGGACGCCCATAGTAAAAGTAAAGTTCCAGCATTTTTCCGCCAAACTCACTTACTTCATTCCTCGATCGCAGGTCAAGAATCGGTAACCACTCGTCTCCTGTCGATTTTATATAGGAACTCCACCGGCGATATTTCCCTGCTT
>JAFOHJ010000328.1 GCA_017421885.1 Clostridia bacterium | reverse complement strand
CGGCGCGGAGAGAGGCCGAACCGTCGGTGCCGTAGCGGTAGAAGATATCTACTGCATAATTCAGGCCGGCGCGCTTGGCGGTTTCGATCAGGCGGGAAGTCAACTCATAGTCGTAGGGTGTTGCATTATCCTTGGCGCAGATGGTGACGCAGTGCTCGTTGCCGTCATAGTCGGGGCCGATGAGGCCGATGTCGATGGCGATATATTCGGAAACACCCTCGGGGACATATGTGCCGCCGATGCCTATCTCTTCGGAATAGGGGAAAGCAAACATTGTGCGGTACTTGGGCTTCAGGTTGTTGTCGGCCAGATACTTGAGTGTGGTGAATGCACAGGCAGCAGCGGCCTTGTCGTCGATGAAGCGCGACTTAAGATAGCCATTGGGTGTAAACTGGCATCTGGGGTCGGGGCAGACGGGGTCGCCGTGCTGGATGCCGAGGGCAACAACATCTTCCTTGCAGGTGATCTTCTCGTCGAGGATGACCATCATTGTGTTTTCGTTGCGCTCGAGTGTGCGTGCATCGTCAAAAACATGTACCGAGTGGGACTGGCAGGCCATAAGGCCGGTGTAGGCACGGCCGTCGCGGGTGTAGATGGTGACCGTTTCGCCTTCAAGGCTGTTATAGTTGACACCGCCGACCTGACGAACGCGGATCATGCCGTCCTTGTCGATACGGCGGACGACCATGCCGATGGTGTCGAGGTGAGCGCCAACCAGAATGGTCTTGGAATTATCGATACCGTCAACGGTGATGTAGGGTGTGCTCTTGTGGTCATATGTGACGCTGTAGCCCAGCTCCTTAGCCATCTCTTCGATGACGGGGTTCATCTGAACATAGTATCCGACAATGCTGGGTACATTTACCAGCTTGCGGAATGTGTCGATAGTATACATGGGATCGTAATTATACTTCATTTCTCTCTGACTCCTCCTGAAAGAATTATTGGATATATTATAGCATAGCAGAATGCCAAAGTCAGCAGTTCTTTTCAAGCATGATGGCAAGTATCTCGCGGTCGGTGTCGCCCATTCCGCGGGAAGAGAGCCTTCCCATATTAGCGATGCATGCCTCGGGCGTACTGCCGCAGATGCCGTCTGTAGGCCTAAGGCCGACCTGATTCATCGCAAGAATGGCGCTTGTGAAGGCGGCGGCAACAGCATTGGAGAGCTTAAGTGCGCAGCCGACCTTGCCGCCATCGCAGACCATGCCCGAAATGGTGCCGGTCATATTTCTCACAGCAAAGCCTATCTGTTCGTCGGTGCCGCCCATAAGATGTGTAATGGCTGCTGCCGAGGCTGTGGCCGAAGCCATTGCGCAGGCACATACGGCTGAGAGTTTGCCGACGCTGGCATTTATATATTCGTTGATGAGGTGAGCGAATGCGAGGGCGTGAAGGGTCTCGAGGCGCGATTTTCCAAGCTCCTGTGCCGTCATTGCTGTGGGGAGGATGGTGGCGATGCCTTTGCTGCCGCTGCCTGCCGAGCTCATTGTGGAATAGGGGCATCCGTCAAGCCTTGCTTCGGTAGCCGATGCGACGCGGAGCAGGACACGAGGGATAAGACCGCTGCCCATCATGTCGGGGAGATCTTTTTTGAGAGCGGCTCCCAGCCCGATGCCGGGACCCTCGCCGTTTACTATATAGTCGGCAAGGCGCTGGTTCATAACAACGCCGTCCATGAGAAAGGCGAGCTCGTCCTCACTTGCCGAGCAGGCAAGGGCGCGGATGTCCTTAAAACTCATTTTCAGGAGGCTCTCTAGGGGAGACGGAGCAGAAGAAACCGTCTTTTCTTCCGCTCTGAAAATGGTCTCTCCGTTTTTCTCGGTGAGGATGATGTTGACATGGCCATTTTTGACAATCGAAAGGCCTTCGCCTTCGGTGGTGCGGACGATTGCTTTGGCATAGATTCCGCGGGCGTCCTCGTCTACTGTGATCTTTATGCTTCCGTTTTCAGCCAGTTCTGTAGCTTTTGCGGCGATCTCGGGTGTGATCATGTCCATGATTTCAAGTTGGGCCGAGGTGTCGGCAATAAGAGCGCCCAGAGCGGCGGCATATTCGAGGCCTACCTTGTCAAAACCGGCAATTCCTACCGACATTCCGTTTTTATACATATTGCGGCTGAGCGACATTTCGACGCTTTTCACTTCGCCGCCTGCGGCTCTGGCGGCATCGGCAGCGGCGAGGGCAATGGTGACCGGCTCGGTGCAGCCGAGGGCGGGAATAACATTCTTTCTGAGAAGTTCAAGCATCTGTTCTTTATTCATGATAGATATTCTCCTTTAAAGGGATTGGTTATTTGTATTCTATCATAATAACGTCAATAGAAAAACCCCGGTGGCACCGGGGTTTTGATCATTACTTGTTGTTGACGGGGTTGAAGGGGCAGCGTGCTCCGATGCACTGGTTGTTCTGGCTGAAGCGGCTGCATACGGGCTTGTGGATCTCCATCTGAACGCCCATCTTCTCGTTGACATACTCGACAGCTGTCATAAGAGAGATGTAGGAGTTGCGCTTGCAGCATCTGGGGCCGCCGATCTCGGCTTCCTTTGTGAGGATGCGGGCTGTCATGCCGTTTGCCAGGCCCCACGATTCGTTGGTCAGGGGTGTGGCGCCGGTGACGATCGAAACAAAGATGCCCGAGCTTACGGCTGCGCCGCAGCTGCCCCACATTCCGCATACGCCGCCGGGGACCTTGCTGCCGCGGCTCTGCATTTCGATGAGGGCCTTCTTAAGGTCGATCTCGCCGCCTGCATTCTTATAGGCTGTCAGCAGAGCCGAGCCGATCATGATATGATGCTCGGGGCCGTGCATATGGCAGAAGGGCATATCCATCATCTTCTCGATGATCTCGATAGGGTTCTTGGAGGTTTCGCGCATGCATGTGCCGATGATGCTGTCGACGCCCTTCATGTGGCATTCGCTGCATACATAGTGGCCCTCAACGCATCTGGTGCGGCTGGGCTCCTGCTTGTGGCAGATCTCGCATTCCATGATGACATCGCTCTCGAGGTATTCGAGGAGCGCACCGCAGATCAGGCATTCTTCTTTCATATCTGTAATCTCCTTATTTAAAATAATATCATATCGATTAATTTCAATATATCATGTGCAGTATCGGTTAGACAATCACAACCGACAGGTTATTATATATTTGAATATTTTTGGGCATGATATTGAAAGAGACAATAAAAAACCCCCACACCCGAAGGTGTGGGGGAAAGTATAACCCTTAGTTTATGAACTTATTTAAGTATCGTCTGAGACGCAGATTACTTAACGTAAACTGCTGTTACGTATCTGTGTTACATTTGCCGTTCCAATGTTTCAGTTATGTTACAAATGGGTCAAAACCTTTGACTTGAAAATAGGGTTGTGATAAGATGGGTGCTGTAAAAAAGGTGTTTCGCAAAATGTTCCTTTTGCGAAAGATCGCACTTACGGTGTTTGGAGGCCGCATATGAGTCTCTAAGCATAAAAAAGCCCCTGCGTTTCATGTTTGCAGGGCGAAAAATCTAACAAGGAGGAAAACAACATGAGAATTTTCAAGCGTAATCTTGCTCTCGTTCTCGCTTT
>JAFOHJ010000037.1 GCA_017421885.1 Clostridia bacterium | reverse complement strand
GGCATGTGCGCAACATCCAGCCATTTGGCAGCTCAGGCCGGTGTAGATATGCTTAAAAAAGGCGGCAATGCCTTTGACGCGGCTATCGCTGCCGCTACATGCCTGACCGTTCTCGAGCCTCAGGCCAACGGCATCGGCGCCGATGCTTTTGCCATCATCTGGCATAAGGGCAAGATCTATGGCCTTAATTCCAGCGGTTTTATGGGCAGAGCTTTCAGTATAGAAGCTCTTAAGCAGAAGGGCTTTGACAAGATGCCTATCTACGGTTTCAGCCCTGTAACCGTTCCCGGCGCTCCTGCCGCATGGGCCGCTGTAAACCAGCGCTTTGGCCGTCTGCCTCTCAGCGAGGTTGTCGAGCCTGCTGCAAGATATGCCGAAGAGGGTGCAGCCACATCGCAAAACCTCAGCGATATGATGAAGCTGTTCTCCGGCCGTCTTAAGGATGTTCTTGATGTTTCGCCCGAGTGCCAGAGCTGGCTCGACTGCTTTACCCCCGGCGGACACATCCCCGAACCCGGCGAGATCTACCGTAATCCCGACCAGGCCAAGACTCTGCGCGAGATAGGTGCGACCAATGCCGAGAGCTTCTACCGCGGAGACATTGCCGATAAGTTTGCAGCCTTCTCCGAAAAGCACGGCGGCTTTATCCGCAAGGAAGACCTTGAAGCTTATCAGCCCGAGTGGGTCGACCCCGTATCGGTCAACTACCGTGGATATGACGTATGGGAGCTGCCTCCTAACGGACAGGGTATTGTAGCACTGATGGCCCTCAACATCCTCAATAACTTCGAGCCTTCTCAGAACGACGTAGCAAGCTATCATCGCGAGATCGAGGCGCTCAAGTTGGCCTTTGCCGATGGTCAGAGGTATATTGCCGAGCCCAAGAGCATGAGCGTATCGGTAAAGGATCTGCTTTCGCCTGCATACGGCCTCGAGCGCTCCAAGCTCATCGGCGACCGCGCAATTCTTCCCGAATGCGGCAAGCCCAAGGCATCGGGTACAGTTTATCTGTGTGCTGCCGACGGTGAGGGCAACATGATCTCCTTCATTCAGAGTAACTTCCGAGGCTTTGGCTCGGGCGTTGTTATCCCCGGAACCGGCATTGGTCTGCAGAACCGCGGTCTCGGCTTCAGCCTTGACCCCGCAAGCGAGAACTTCGCGGCTCCCGGCAAGCGTCCTTATCACACGATCATTCCCGGATTCCTGACCAAGGACAACAATCCCGTTGGCCCCTTCGGTGTAATGGGCGGATTCATGCAGCCTCAGGGCCATATGCAGGTCATGATCGATTATATCGATAAGGGCCTCAATCCTCAGGCTTGCCTCGATGCACCCCGCTGGCAGTGGATGGAGGGCAAGAAGATCCACTTCGAGCCCGCATTCCCCGAATATATCGTCGAAGCACTTAAGGCGAGGGGACACGATGTCGCATACGACCTCAATGTAGGTGGCTTCGGCCGCGGACAGATGATCTTCCAGACAGGCAAGGGCACACTTATGGGTGCCACCGAGCCCAGATGCGAAGGCGCTTGCGAAGCATGGTAATAGTTTTCAATACATAACAAAATGGCTCCCTTTTGGGAGCCATTTTTTCGTATTATTTGATTTCCACCCCGATAAAATAGGGGTCATCAGTGCTGTAGCGCAGCCTGGCCTGATACTGATAATTGTTGGAGTTTTCAGTAGGATTTACCGAGTAATCTCCCGCATACACCGGGACATTGTCTTCAATGACCACAAGATAACAGGAGCACGACCACCAGTAGTTCTGATTGATCATAACAGCAAGCCTTTCACCGTCATAGTCGAAGGCGGTGTAGGTGTGATAGTCGAGGGGGAGCTTTTCCTCGCAGGCACTCAGGTCGGTATCGACGACAACCTCATGAACATCGTTTTCGCCCCGTTTTATTAGGATAAGGTGCATATCATCGCCATAATGCTTAAGAAGGATCATGTCATCCTTCTGGATTATGTTGAAGTTCCAATCGAACTCGCCAAGGTCAAGCTTCTGTTTTTGCTCAAAGGTTTCGGTATCAATAACTGTGAGCACCGAATGGCCGTTTTCAATGGCGTAGAGGTACATAAGGCTCTTGTCAGGCGAGGTGACAAGGTTAATAGGTTCACAGCTTTCAAGATCGAGAGGGAACACCATTTCGATCGCTCCGCTCAGGCCGCGTCTTATGTTCTGTCGGTTGGGCGATTTTTCATAGGGAAGACGGTAGATGCCGGTGCCGCCTTTTATCTGAGTGAGGTCAAGGAGGTTGCCGTTTTCGCCGTAGCCCGACATGGTGATATAGAAGGCATCCTCATACACACATCCTACTGCCGAAAGATAAAAGTCGTTTTCGCCAACCGAGTTGATGTTGACACTGGTCATTCCGCCGGAGGCATCGGTCTCGACAGTGTATTCTGAGAGATGTTCCGCGGGAACCGGTATTTTGAAATACTCCTGAATCCCTTCGTCATGGTCGAAGATGCCATGAGTCATGCCGTCGTAGGCATCGATATGGATCGGATAGTATTCGTAGTAATCGGCAAGGGAAACCGTTTCGGTCCGGGTTTCGTTGGGGCCCATTTCTTCGGCCATCTGAAATGCAGGCTCCAGCATAAAGCCGTATGCTTCCATTCTGTCTTCGCGGGTGATGGGGTGAGTCAATGACGAAGACTATATCTCATTGACCGACATCATCAAAGCAAAGGATGGAGATTTCTTCATATCCGATTGGCTAAGAAATAGAAACACCCTCGAATACCTTGGTGCTTGGGAGTCTATGTTC
>JAFOHJ010000327.1 GCA_017421885.1 Clostridia bacterium | reverse complement strand
GAAAACATGGGTATCGACAATGTCGAACAGATCCGCAAGAATGCTCAGATCGCCAAGGCAAACGCCCAGCGCGACATTGCAATTGCCGCTGCAAATGCCGAACAGGAGGCCAACGCCGTAAAGGTACAGGCCGAAAAGATGATCGCCGAGCAGAATGCCGAGCTTTCGGTACAGCAGGCCGAAATGCAGATCCGCGCCGATACAAAGAAGGCCGAGGCCGATGCAGCCTACTCTATCCAGCAGGAAGAGCAGCGTAAGACCATCGAGGTCACACGCACCAATGCCGACATCGCCCGCCGCGAGAAGGAAGCCGAGCTGGCCGAGAAGGAGATCGCCCTTAAGGAGCGCCAGCTTGATGCCGAGATCCGCAAGCAGGCCGATGCCATGAAGTATAAGGCCGAAAAGGAAGCCGAGGCCGATCTGATCCGCCGTCAGCGTGATGCCGACGCGGCAGCCTACGAGGCCATCAAGGAGGCCGAAGCACGCAAGGCCGAAGCCGAGGCAGTCCGCTTCGCAATGGAGCAGGAGGCCGAAGGTATCCGTGCTAAGGGTCTTGCCGAAGCCGAGGCTATCGAAAAGAAGGCCGAAGCTCAGCGTAAAATGGGCGAGGCTTCCATCCTCGAAATGTATCTCTCGGCTCTGCCCGAAGTGGTCAAGAACGCCGCTTCGCCCCTTGCTCAGACCGATAAGATCGTTATGTATGGCGACGGCAACTCGACAAAGCTTGTCCGCGACGTAATGACCTCGGCCGGCCAGATCATGGACGGCATGAAGGAATCGACCGGCATCGACCTTCAGGCCATGCTGGCAGGCATCATCGGCGGCTCGGCAGCAGCCTCCAAGGCAGCACCTCAGCACATCATCATCGAGGCCCCCTCTGCCCAGCAGGTAAAGGCCGAGATCGAAGACTGTGAATGCCAGCCCGATGAGACCACAACTGTATAAATAAAATCGCGTATAAACACAAAAACGCCATCCACAGCTTGTGGATGGCGTTTTATTGTGCCGTTATTCTGTTTTTATTAGCCCATGAACAGGTCGTATGCCAGCTTGACGAACAGCAGGACAAGAACGACATACATCATCTTCTTGACCCTTGCGCTGCCACCCTTGACGGCCTGCTTTGCGCCCATATAGCTGCCCAGCATCGAGCAGAGGGCCGCGGGAACAGCAACATGATAGAGGATGTTGCCGCGCAGAGCATAAAGAACTACCGATGTGATGTTGGAGGCGAAGTTGGACACCTTGGCACATGCCGACGACATGACAAGGTCGATGCCTAGGAAGGATGTGAAGCCAAGGATAAGGAATGTGCCTGCACCGGGGCCGATAAGGCCGTCGTAAATACCGACTACAAGGCCGATAACAGCCGAAAGAACGGCTTCCTTGGTTTTGTCGAGCTTAACTTCGCTTACATTTGTGCCGATGTCCTTCTTTGTTGCAAGGAAAACCGCAACGATGGGAATGGCAATAAGCATTACCATTCTGAGAGTCTTCTCAGGCAGGAAGATGGCAAGGCTGGTGCCGATATATGCGCCGGCAAGGCAGCCCAATGCCGAATAGAGGGCGACCGACATACGGACTGTGCCTTCTTTGAGGTACTTATAGGAGGCCGAAGCCAGGCCGCAGGCCGACGAGAACTTACCGGTTCCGTGGGCTGTGTGTGCAGGCAGACCCGAAAGGAGATATGCGGGCAGGGAAATAAGTCCGCCGCCGCCGGCGATGGCATCGATAAAGCCTGCCAGGCCGATCAGCGGGCAGACTATGATAAGGATTCTTAAATACTCAGTCATGTTTTACACCCCATAAAAATATCAAGTAATGACATTTTATCACACTTCTCTCCAATATGAAAGAAAAACCTCTGCCATTGGCAGAGGTTTTGGTGGTTTAATTCTACTTTTCTTCTGCTATGACCATTCGGATCATGCCGCCGTTTTCGGTATAGCCGTCAAAGTATGCCGTGAGCTTGTATTCCTCAGGGCTTATAATTCCAAGGCTCGAGATATAATAGCTGTCATCGTCCTTGATATAAACCTGCAGGCCTGCTGCATTACGGATATACTCGCCGTTCTTAAGATCCATGCCGTAGGAATGAAGCGCTTCAACTGCGCTGTTCCTGAGCGAAGAAAGCGACTCGATAGCCCCATCGGCGCCATACTCGACAGCACAGGGACCTACCTTTACATTACAATCTGCATAGGCCGAGTGGACAGTAGGCACGCCGTTCACCATAACGGTGTATGTGCTGGGGATATTCATCGTATCGGGGCTCTCGAATGCCGCAAGTACAATTCCGTAGCTGCGGTTGTCGCCGGTGGCATTTCCGAGGATAAGATGCTCGATATCGCCGTTTGCATCTACCTTGCAGAAAAGCACGTCGCGGGATGCGACAGTTACACCCTCAAGCCTCTCGGCACTCACCTTTACAGCCTTGCCAGAGAGATAGTCGAT
>JAFOHJ010000326.1 GCA_017421885.1 Clostridia bacterium | reverse complement strand
CTCTATCGGCGGATGCACCACCGCTATTTCCATGATGATGATCGGCGCCATCCTTGCCGATATCAACCTTAAAAATATCCAGTTGGGTCTGCTGTCTTACTACAGCTTTATCCGCCTTATCTTCATCCCTGCAGTCGTATTTTTCGTACTGAATCTGCTCAATCTTGAGCCTATGGTCGTTGGCGTTTCCACCCTGCTTTCCGGTATGCCTTCGGCTTCGCTGACGGCAGTTCTTGCCGCAAAGTACGGCAGAAACTATGAGTTTGCATCTCAGGTAGTATTTTTCTCGACGGTACTGTCGATGGTCACCATTCCCCTTATGACGATTTTCTTCTGATCTGTATACAAATCATCCATATATTGCGTTTAGTAATCACAAAAGGCGGGATATCTTGTGTTATCCCGTCTTTTATTGTCTTTATAGAGAGTTTTGAGGTTGTTTTAATAACAAATAGTTTAAAAAACTCTTTACGAAAGGGATTTTTAGCTGTATACTATATGTATTAATATGTTTGGCATTTCCTCTGCCCGCTTCAGATGATTTGTGGGCAGGGTTTTCTGTCCCCTTTTAACATTACCGACAATAAATCGAAGTAATACGGAGTATCTCTCATGGTAAACGACTTTCCCCGGACATTATCTCTTCTGAGAAAAGAAAAGAAAATAAGCCAGAGAAAAGCTGCGGGTGACCTTGGTGTTTCTCAGGCTCTTTTGTCGCACTATGAGAACGGCATGAGAGAGCCGGGACTCGAGTTCCTCGTGAAGGCTGCCGACTATTATGGCGTTTCGGCCGACTATCTTCTTGGCCGCACAATGGCCAGAGACGGCGCAGCCATCATCTCTGAAAATCTTCCCGATGCCCTCGACCAGAAGGACAATGTCCTCAAGGGCAGCGCAATGGCCCTTTTCTCCCGTAAGGTGCTGACCAATTCCCTTTCGCTTTTCTATGATATTCTCGGCCGTCACGGCGACAAGAAGCTCATTTCCGAATGCAGCCTCTATCTCTATACGGCAATTTACAAAGTATACCGCCATGTCTATGCTTTCGGCAGGCAGAATCCCGACAGCGCTTTCCCCATCCCCTTCGAATATGTGGATGCCATGTGCGATATGCAGCTCAAAAAGAGCGAGCTTGCCATCTGCCGCATTGCCGCTGAGTGCGATGAGACCAGCGAGGCAGTAGCCGGCCTGACCATTGACCGTCTGCAAGCTAATTATCCTCAGCTTGCCCCCTCGATCCTCAGCCTGCTGCACACCGTTTCCGACAATGCAGAAGGCAAGAAGAACGGCATTTAAAAACATATAATATTCAAAAATTAAGGCCACCCAAAAGGGTGGCCTGTTTTTTATTTGCCGATGGCTTCAAGCAGCTCGTCGGTGTTGATTACGTGGCAATATATATTGTTGAGGATCTCAAGCTCGTTGTCCTGGATCTTCTGGGTCGAAGCCATGCAGGCATCCTCTATGAGCCATACCTTGAAACTTTCATCGGCAAGGCTTCTGACGGTGCAGGAAACGCACTGATCGGTGAGGACACCGGTACATACGACTGTGTCGATCCCCATGTTCTGAAACCACAGGCGCAGAGGTGTACCGGTAAGGGCGCTGTCGGTAGTCTTGGTGACAACGATCTCGTCGGGCATTGGTGCAAGCTCGGGAACGATCTCGGCAGAGGGTGTGCCGGGAGGCAGCAGAAGCTCGTTATAGCCGGTAGCCTTATGGTCAAGCGAACGATCGGCGCCGTTCTGCTTCTGACACTGGATCTTGGCAAAAGCACACTCAATGCCTTTTTCGCGGAATGCCTTGAGAATACGAGCATTATTGGGAACAACGACCTCATCGATCTTCTTATAGAAAGGCTCCCAGCGCTCTATCTCGCGTTTTTCGGCCTCACTAGGGTTCTCATATGCCGGACGTGTGATAAAAACATGCTGCATATCTATGACAAGCAGAGCCGTCTTTTTGGGATCTATTTCAATAGTCCCCATATCCATGTCGTTCTCATAGTAAAAAGAAACATATCTGTCGTTTACTCTCATAATAGCCTCCTGAATTATCTTTATATACAAATCATACCATGTTTGAGGTGCAAAAGATACCCCCGGAAGAATATCTTCCGGGGGTATTATGACATTTATGCTGTTGTGATGCGCGCAATATTACTTGAAGTACTCTACGCCGCCCTCGAAGAGAGGCTGATACTTGTCGCCGGCAATATTCTTGGCGATGTTGCTGCCGCAGCGCTCAGAGTGACCCATCTTACCCAGTACGCGGCCGTCGGGGCTTGTGATACCCTCGATAGCGGCTACCGAACCATTGATGTTGAAGTCTACGCCGTTCTGAGGCTTGCCCTTAGCATCACAGTACTGGAATGCGATCTGACCATTCTTGGCAAGCTCGGTGAGTGTATTGCTGTCGGCAACAAAGCGACCTTCGCCATGGGAGAATGCGATATTATAAACATCACCAACATTACACTTAAGCAGCCAGGGCGACTTGACCGATGCAACTCTTGTATAGGAGTAGATCGACTGGTGACGGCCAATGGTGTTGAATGTAAGTGTGGGGCAGGATGCATCCAGCTTGCTGACCTTGCCGAAGGGAAGGAGGCCCAGCTTGATAAGAGCCTGGAAGCCGTTGCAGATGCCAAGAGCAAGACCGTCACGGTTATAGAGCAGCTCGTGGATCTCGTCGGTAACTGCAGGATTGCGGAAGAATGCCTGGATGAACTTGCCGCTGCCTTCGGGCTCGTCGCCGCCCGAGAAGCCGCCGGGGATGATAAGCATCTGGCTGGACTTGAGGGCATCGATAAGCTCTCTTGCCGACTCCTCAAGTGTTGCAGGAGACATGTTGCGGATAAGAACGATCTTGCCCTTACCGCCGGCTCTCTCAACAGCTCGCAGTGTGTCGAACTCGCAGTTTGTGCCGGGGAATACGGGGATAACTGCCTGAGGAACAGCGATCTTGTTTGTTGCCTTTGCGGGACGGATCTTATAGCTGTAAGAGGGAACCTCGCGCTCAACCTGCTCGGTCTTTGTGGGATAGATGGGCTCGAGTGTACCCATAAGAGCATTCTTGATCTCACTGAGGGAGATAACAGCGCTCTTGAGGACGATGTCGCTGCCGCCTGTGTAACCCAGCAGAACGCCTTCGCACTCGTCATCCATTTCAGCGATAATGCTGCCGAATGTGCCGCCGAAGAGCATCTTTTCGTCCATATCCTCTGCCAGCTCGAAGCCGATATCGTTACCGATAGCCATCTTTGCGATGCCTTCGATCATGCCGCCGGCCGTTACCGACCATGCCGACAGGACCTTGCCGCTCTCAGTCAGCTGATGGAAGGATTCGAGGAATGCGGGAACTTCGTTAAGATCGGAGGGGCACTCGAAGTAATAAACTCTGTTGCCCTTCTCCTTGAACTCAGGCGACAGGACCTTGCCCGCGCTGAGTGTTGTGATAGCAAAGGAGATAAGTGTGGGAGGAACGTCGATATCGTTGAATGTGCCGCTCATCGAGTCCTTACCGCCAATAGCAGCCATCTTGAGGACATTCTGAGCCTCGTAAGCACCCAGCAGTGCAGCAAAAGGCTTGCCCATCCTCTCAGGCTTACGGTTGGGCTTCTCGAAGAACTCCTGAAGGCTGAGATATACGCCCTTGGGATCACAGCCGGCCGATACCAGCTTGGAAGCCGACGACACTATCGATGCGATAGCGCCCTGATAGGGGCTCTGCTCCATCAGATAGGGGTCAAAGCCATAGGACATGACCGATGCTGTGTTTGTCTGACCCTGGATTACAGGCAGCTTGGCAGCCATTACCTGTGTAGGTGTCAACTGGTTCTTACCGCCGTAAGGCATCAGGACCGATGCAGCGCCGATAGAGCCGTCGAAACGTGTGCCGAGGCCCTTCTGGAGGCAGACGCGCTGGTCAGCCATCAGATCGAGAACTGCCTTTGCGATGTCGCCCTCGGGCAGGTCGTTTGCCTTGATCTCCTGCTTGGGAACGAATACTGTTGCGTGCTTTTCAGCACCGTTGGAGTTAAGGAACTCGCGAGAGATGTCACAGATGAGGTCGCCTCTCCATGTCATCTTGAGTCTGGGCTCTTCGGTGACCTTAGCTACGATGGAAGCCTCGAGGTTTTCGCGAACAGCCAGCTCGACAAAGCGCTCGACATCGTTGGGATCGAGAACTACAGCCATTCTCTCCTGAGATTCGGAGATAGCCAGCTCGGTGCCGTCGAGGCCGTCATACTTCTTGGGTACCTTGTCAAGGTCGATCTCAAGGCCGTCGGCCAGCTCGCCGATGGCTACCGAAACGCCGCCTGCACCAAAGTCGTTGCAGCGCTTGATGAGTCTTGTTGCCTCAGGATTGCGGAAAAGGCGCTGGATCTTGCGCTCTTCGGGAGCATTACCCTTCTGGACCTCTGCACCGCATGTTTCAAGCGAATCGCTTGTATGGCTCTTGGAGGAACCGGCTGCGCCGCCAACGCCGTCGCGGCCGGTCTTACCGCCCAACAGAACAACGATGTCGCCGGGAGCGGGACGTTCTCTTACTACGTTATATTCGGGTGCTGCAGCTACTACTGCACCTGTTTCGAGGCGCTTGGCTACATAACCGGGATGATAAAGCTCGGATACCAGACCTGTGGAAAGGCCGATCTGGTTACCGTAGGAGCTGTAGCCCTGAGCTGCCTTACGGCAGATGGTTCTCTGGGGCAGCTTGTTGGCCATTGTCTGGTCAAGAGGCAGTGTGGGGTCGGCTGCGCCGGTGACTCTCATTGCCTGATATACATATGCACGGCCCGACAGGGGGTCACGGATAGCGCCGCCGAGGCAGGTAGCCGCACCGCCAAAAGGCTCGATCTCTGTGGGGTGGTTGTGTGTCTCGTTCTTATACATCAGCAGCCAGGGCTCTTCCTTACCGTCGATGTTAGCGTTGATCCTGATGGAGCAAGCATTGATTTCTTCGCTCTCGTCAAGATTTGTCAGAACGCCTTCCTTCTTAAGTACCTTTGTGCCGGCTGTTGCGATGTCCATAAGTGTAACGGGACGTGCTGCAGCGCGCTCTTCGCCATAGACGAATACGCGGCCCTGCAGATACTTCTCGTAAGAGGCCTTGACTGCCTCATCCTCGATCTCAACTTCGTCAAGACGTGTGAGGAATGTTGTGTGACGGCAGTGGTCAGACCAGTATGTATCGATCATCTTGAGCTCGGTCAGTGTGGGAGCTCTGCCCTCTGTCTGGAAATAGTTCTTGAGGAAGCTGAGGTCGGCACTGTCCATAGCCAAGCCGTACTGAGCAATAAAGCCATCAAGATCCTCGCAGGACATAAGCTCGTCCAGGTGAGGAACTGCGGGAGCCTGAGGATAGCTGTCTTCAAGGCTCTCAGGCTTCTCAGCCGATGCCTCACGGCACTCTACGGGGTTGATAAGGCTCTTTGCGATCTTTGCCTTATCCTCGTCGGTCAGCTGGCCGTAGAAGACGTACATGACGGCATTCTTGACCAGAGGACGCTCGCCTCTTGTCATCAGAGCGATACACTGACGGCAGGAGTCAGCTCTCATGTCGAACTGGCCGGGAAGGGCCTCGACAATGAGAGTCCAGTCGCCCGAGAAGGGCAACTCTTCGTGATATACTTCGTCGCATGCAGGCTCAGAGAAAACGCCTTCGCAAGCCAGCTTGTATGTGGCCTCATCGATTCCCTGGCTGTCGTAGCGGTTGACGATCCTTACGCGCTCAAGGCCGGAAATATTCTCTTCGCCCTTAAGCCTTGCGAGCAGGCCCTTGGCTTCGACGTCAAAGCCCTGTCTCTTTTCAACATAACATCTGAAAACCATTTATCTTAGTCCTCCTTGGAGAGAGATGCATCCTTGCTACCGATATCCTTGCGGTAGAAAGCTCCCTCAAACTTGATTGCTTCAATGCCTTTATAGCTCTTGCGTAGCGCCTGCCTCAGGCTTCTGCCTGTGGAGGAAACGCAGAGAACACGTCCGCCCGAGGTGACATAGCTGCCATCCTCAAGGCGCTTTGTGCCGGCATGATAGATCGTGCCGTGATTTTCGGCCTCTTCAAGGCCTGTGATAGGCTTGCCCTTTTCATATTCCGAGGGATAGCCACCGCTGGCCAGAACTACGCAGGCCGAGCATGCATCGCTAAACTTGACCCTTGCACGATCGAGCTTGCCGTTGCGTACAGCCACCATGATATCAAACAGGTCGGAGTTCAACAGAGGCAGGACTACCTGAGTTTCGGGGTCGCCGAAACGGGAGTTGTATTCGATGACCTTGGGGCCGTCCTGAGTCAGCATAAGGCTGAAATAGAGAACTCCCTTAAAGGGCGTGCCCTCGGCCTCCATGCCGCGGATAGTGGGAAGATAAATTTCTTCCATGCAGCGGTCAGCCATTTCCTTTGTATAAACCGAAACAGGAGAGTATGCACCCATACCACCTGTGTTGGGACCCTTATCGCCATCATAAGCACGCTTGTGATCCTGTGCCGCAGGCATGGGAACGATGGTCTTGCCGTCAGTAAAGCAGAGCACCGATACCTCGGGACCTACCAGCATCTCTTCAAACAGAATAGCCTGATTGCTCTTGCCGTAGGAAAGCTGTGCCTGAGCGGCAACTGCCTCTTGCCTCGTCATTGCAATGACAACACCCTTGCCCTGAGCAAGGCCGTCGGCCTTGAGAACGATGGGAATGGGACACTTCTTGACATATGCCTTGGCCTCCTTTGCGTCTTCGCAAAGCACGCACTTGGCCGTGGGGATATTATACTTTTCCATAAACTGCTTGGCAAAGCCCTTGGACCACTCCAGCTGTGCCGCTGCCTTTGTGGGTCCGAAACAGGGGAAGTCGTGCTCTTCAAGCAGGTCTACCATACCGAGAGCCAGGGGATCGTCGGGTGTTACAACGACGAAATCAGGCCTGTTCTCGAGGCAGAAATTAAGAATGCCGTTGAGGTCGGTAGCAGCGATACCCACATTTTCGCAGAAAGCTGCTGTGCCGCCGTTGCCGGGAGCTACCCAGATCTTTTCAACGGCAACATTTTTCGTAAGGGACTTAGCTACGGCGTGCTCACGTCCGCCGCCGCCGATAACAAGTATTTTCATTCTATTCCCTCCCGGATTAATGATGGAACAGACGGATACCTGTGAAGCTCATAACCATGTCATACTTGTCGGCTGTATCGATGACATTATCATCACGGATGGAACCGCCGGGCTGTACGATGTACTTAACGCCGGATTTATGAGCCCTTTCTACATTATCGCCGAAGGGGAAGAATGCGTCGGAACCGACTGTTACGTCTGTGTTCTTTGCGATCCACTCCTTCTTCATTTCTGCTGTCAGGACAGGGGGCTTTGTCTTGAATGTCTTCTCCCATGTGCCGTCAGCAAGGATATCTTCGTATTCATCGGAGATATAGATGTCGATAGCATTGTCGCGGTCGGCGCGGCGAATACCGTCGATAAAGTCGAGAGCCAGTACCTGGGGATGCTGGCGGAGGAACCAGTTGTCAGCCTTATTGCCGGCAAGACGTGTGCAGTGTACGCGGGACTGCTGGCCTGCGCCTACGCCGATGGTCTGGCCATCCTTGACATAGCATACCGAGTTGGACTGGGTGTACTTAAGTGTGATAAGGGATACCAGCATATCGAGCTGAGCCTGCTCGGGCAGTTCCTTATTCTTTGTAACGATATTCTTGAGCATCTCGCGGTCGATCTTAAGGTCATTGTAACCCTGCTCGAATGTGATGCCAAAGATGTGGCGCTGTTCAGCGGGCTTGGGAACATAGTTGGGATCGATCTGAACTACGTTATAGCCGCCCTTTCTCTTGGCCTTGAGGATCTCGAGAGCACCCTCTGTATAGCCGGGAGCGATAACGCCGTCGGAAACTTCCTTGGAGAGCAGCTTCGCTGTGTCTTCGTCGCAGATATCGGACAGAGCTGCCCAGTCGCCATAGGAGCAGAGACGGTCGGCACCGCGTGCACGTGCATACGCATTGGCAATATCGCTCATTCCGTCAGGAACAAAGTAGATCTTGCGCTCGACCTCTGTGAGGGGTCTGCCCAGTGCTACACCGGCAGGGCTGACATGCTTGAAGGAAGCCGCTGCAGGAAGGCCTGTTGCCTCCTTAAGAGCCTTTACCAACTGCCAGCTGTTGAGAGCATCCATAAAGTTGATATAGCCGGGACGGCCCGAAAGAACCTGCAGAGGAAGCTCGCCCTCATCCATGAAGATACGGGCAGGCTTCTGATTGGGGTTACAGCCGTACTTGAGCTGAAGTTCATTCATTGAAGTTTTCCTCCTGTTATTCGTGCTTGTTTACGATAACTGTTTCTGTTTCGCCTGTCTTAAGATCGATCGTGCGGACAAAGAGCGAAACCTTGTTGTCGGCATTGAGGTTTGTCCAGATGACATCAGCGATCTCCTGAGCTGTGCCCTCGATCATCTCGACTGTACGAGGCTCGCCCTCAAATGCGGGCAGGGGGTTCAGGTTCTCGTTGTATGTGTGGATAAAATGGCCGATGCCGGGCTGGGGATTGTCGTATTCAAAGAAGAAACGCTTGTTGCAGTTGGGGTTGCCGTCGAAGCTCTTGAGAATCGACAAGTCATATGCGCCGTCCTTGTGAACTACGCCCGAAATTCTGGGTGTGTAGTTGGGGGGATCGGGCTCGAAGCAGCGAGTGCGCAGAGCTTCGATATAGCTCTTGCCGGCCAGCAGGCCGTCGCGGACGGTGTCGGTCTGGTCGCCGTTTGTAACAATGGTGTCATCGCCGACAACACGTACGGGATGATAGATGATGAGCGAGGGATCAACCATCTTGCTCTCGTCAAAGGCCTTTGTGCGGATACCGTCATCTGTCAGCTCGAAGATGCGGTTGCGGCTGTTTTCACTGCGGCCCATAATGAAATAGGCGATTACAGCCCTGCCGTTGTCAGCCGAGCGGCCAAGACCGATGCCGCGGCCGGGATATGTATTCTCGGCAAGAATATTCTTAAGATTCATTACTTCCATTTCAAGATCTCCTTGATATTCTTCAGTCTTTTATGTTAACGATTCCGTTTTCGATCGAAAGTCTGCCCTCGCAGAAGAGGGTTACAGCCTGAGGCAGCAGCTTCCATTCGCATTCCTCCATGATCCTCTTCTGAAGAATCTCGGGAGTGTCGCCGGCTTTGACCTGCGACGTTCCCTGAAGGATGATGGGGCCCTCGTCGGTGCCCGCACTTACAAAATGAACGGTGGCACCGCTCACCTTGACTCCCTTGGCAATGGCCGCCTCATGTACTTTGAGGCCATACATGCCATCACCGCAGAAGGAGGGAATGAGAGATGGATGGATATTGATGATCTTTCCTGCATACTTATTGCTGAACTCCTCACTGAAGATCCTGAGGAATCCTGCAAGAACGATAAGGTCGGGCTTTACTTCGCTCTCGAGAAGCTCGTCAAGCTTGCGGCTGTATTCCTCGTTATCGAGGCCCTTGCCGCCCACATAATAGCCCGGGATACCTGCATTTGCGGCGCGCTCGAGGGCATATGCCGCTTTGCGGTTGGAGATGACGGCAACGATCTCGCCGCCGCCAAGTCCCTTTTCCTTCTGACAGTCGATCAGGGCCTGCAGGTTCGTGCCGCCGCCCGAGACCATGACTGCGATCCTTACCACAGGTCTACCTGCGCACCGTCTTCGCCGGCCTTTACGATCTCGCCGATGACATATGCGTCAACGCCATTCTCCTTAAGAGCAGCGATAGCCTTGTCGGCTGTTTCCTTTGTAACGATCATAGCCATACCTACGCCCATGTTGTATGTATTGTACATATCGCGCTCGGGGATGTTGCCTGTCTCCTGCAGCAGCTTGAAGATGGGATGGACCTTGATGTCGTCCTTCTTGATCTTAGCGCAGAGGCCTTCGGGGATGCATCTGGGAAGGTTCTCATAGAAGCCGCCACCTGTGATATGGCTGATGCCGTGAACTTCGGCAGCTGCGATAGCGGCCAGAGCAGGCTTTACATAGATGATGGTGGGCTCAAGCAGAGCTTCGCCCAGTGTCTTGCCGAGGCAGTCATAATACTTGTTAAGATCGCAGTTCTCAACATCGAATACCTTGCGGACCAGAGAATAACCGTTGGAATGGCAGCCGGAGGAAGGCATAGCGATGATGACATCGCCCTCTGTCATCTTATTCTGATCGATGATGTCCTTCTTGTCGACGATACCTACAGCAAAACCTGCAAAGTCGTAATCGTCGGGTGTCATTGTGCCGGGATGCTCGGCTGTTTCGCCACCGATGAGAGCGCAGCCCGACTGGACGCAGCCTTCTGCAACGCCGGAAACCAGAGTAGCTACCTTCTCGGGGATGTTCTTGCCGATTGCGATATAGTCGAGGAAGAAGATGGGCTTTGCGCCGCAGCATACGATGTCGTTTACGCACATGGCAACGCAGTCGATACCGACTGTGTCGTGCTTGTCCATGATCTGAGCAATACGCTGCTTTGTGCCGACGCCGTCTGTGCCGGAGACCAGAACGGGCTCTTCCATACCCTTTACATCGGGAGCGAAGAGGCCGCCGAAGCCGCCGATGTCGGAAACTACGCCGGGGGTCATTGTGCGCATAACGTGCTCTTTCATGAGCTGAACGCCCTTATAGCCTGCTGTGATATCTACGCCGGCTGCTGCATAGCTTGCGCTGTAGCTGTCTTTATGGTTCATGATAACTGTTTCCTTTCGGTTATTATTTTATTCTTTACCTGTCCAGCAGTATGTGCACAGACAATCGGGATCGAGTCCGATGGAGCTTGTTACACCCCAGAGGCTCTGGAATCTGAGGGATGAAAATCCCATCTGCTTTTCTATGGCCTGAACAAAGGCCTTGCCTCTGTCGGTGCTGTGGTCGGAGTACTGATCGAGGTACTTCATACCCTTTTCGCCCTCAAGATCCATTACTATGCGGCGGCCAATAAGCTCCATCTCGTTTCTGGAACGGGAGAAGTTATGATATTTGCAGCCGTACATAATGGGAGGACAAGCCGAGCGGATATGCACCTCTTTTGCGCCGTTGTTGTAGAGGAAGTCTACCGTCTCGCGAAGCTGTGTGCCTCTTACGATCGAGTCGTCGATAAGGAGGAGCTTCTTGTCGTCGATAAGCGCCTTGATGGGGATCTGCTTCTTGTTTGCTATAAGGTTGCGCTGCTTCTGGCTTGTGGGCATAAAGGAGCGCGCCCATGTGGGGGTATATTTGATAAAGGGTCTTGCGAAGGGGATACCCGAACGGTTGGCATAACCGATAGCATTGGGTGTGCCGCTGTCGGGAACACCTGCAACATAGTCAACGTCCTGAGAGATTCCTTCGATCTTGTCGTAATCGGCCATGATCTCGCCGCTCTTATAACGCATGGTTTCTACTGTCGAACCCTCATAATGCGAGTTGGGATAGCCGTAATAGGTCCAGAGGAATGCGCAGATACGAAGCTTGCCTTCAGGAGCTTTCATCTGCTCGACTCCCTCAGGAGTGATTCGTACGATCTCGCCGGGACCGAGGTCGCGGAAATCATCGAATCCGGCCTTCTGATATGCAAAGCTCTCCATCGAAACGGAATATCCGTCCTCATTCTGACCGATCAGAACAGGCAGACGTCCATAGAAATCGCGCGCGGCATAGATACACTCGTTGGTCATAACAAGAATCGACATCGATCCACTGACCATCTTCTGAGCATACTCAATACCTTCGGTAATGGTGTTCTTCTCGTTAATGATCGAAGCAACCAGTTCGGTGGGGTTGATGTTGCCGCCGCTCAGTTCAAGGAAGTGATGATTCTTGTTGAGTATCAGCTCAACGAGGCTTTCCTGATTGTTGATCCTGCCGACTGTACAGATGGCAAAATTGCCGAGATGGCTGCGAATCAGCAAAGGCTGAGGTTCGTAATCGGAAATACAGGCAATACCCAGATTACCGCGCATATCGTCTACATCCTTTTCGAACTTTGTTCTGAAGGGAGAGTTCTCGATATTATGGATCTGACGCTGGAAACCCAGCTCGCGGTCATACATGACCATACCGCCGCGTCTCGTTCCCAGATGGGAATGATAGTCGACGCCGTAATAAAGATCGTAATTACATTGTTTCTTTGATGCTATGCCAAAAAAACCACCCATAGATTATTCCTCCGAAGTTACGGAATACTGCTTACGGATATTTTCATCCTTAGCCAGAACTTTACGCTCCATTTCCTTTTTATAGTTCCTCAAAGCTTCAGCCAGCGAAGGCTCGCTGCCTGCGAGGATCTGAACAGCCAGCAGAGCGGCGTTCTCGGCGCCGTTGATGGCTACAGTTGCAACGGGAACGCCCGAAGGCATCTGAACTGTGGAAAGGAGGCTGTCCATGCCGTCCATTGTGCTAGACTTGATGGGAACACCGATGACAGGCAGGATAGTGTTTGCAGCAAGAACACCGGCCAGATGAGCCGCCTTGCCAGCTGCGGCGATAATAACGCCTACGCCCTTTTCTTCGGCTGTCTTCGACAGTTCTTCAGCAGCAGAAGGTGTTCTGTGTGCCGAAATGATACGGACCTCAAAGGGGATGTTAAAATTTCTGAGGACTCTTACCGATGCATCCATTGTCTGCAGGTCGGAATCAGATCCCATAACAATAACTACTTTCTTCATGGTGTCATCCTTTCTATATCGAAAAAGTTTTAATAATCAACCTTAAAAGAAATACGGAAAGTCAAAAAGCACCCTCAAAAAAGGGTGCTTTTATACCTGTTACACTATTGCAAGCGCACTAAGCCCTGTGATATTTCTGTAAGAACTCCCAATATACATTGTACATCCTACACGCAGACACATCACCTGAGACCTCCACGCCCGATTTCAATCCGTTTTTCCACGGCCAAATACACTGATATTTTACTCCAAACACAAATCTTTTGCAAGAATATATATATGCCCTCTAATACATTTTGTCGTTTTGACCATAAATTACGCTTTTTTCATTGGAAAATGACGAACAATTTGTATTTGTTTACCATAAACTCGAAGATTTACAGAAGTTTTTCATTCCATTTTTTCCTTTTTCTTCCTTCCAACAAAATATCTTACAGCAAACAGGCAGGCAGCAAAAAAGCGCATACAGCTGGACATGATCATAGTGTTCCTGATGCCTATCCTTGTATACAGCGCAACGCCACAGAGAGGCGCGATAAAGTTGGATATCTGCATGACCATATTGTATACACCGATATACAGCGAACGGTTCTCGTCGGGCAGATTATCCAGCATATCATTGAACAGGCCCAGCTGGAAACCGGGGCCGGTCGCACCGCTGAAGATATAGTTAATGACCAGGATAAAGAAATTATCGGTCATAACTATCCACGCAGGGACGGTGGCACTTGCAAGAAGGCCGTATATGGTCGATTCCTTAGCTCCCCTCTTCTCGATTCGTTTGCCCCACCATGTCGAGGTCATCGTCTGAGCAAGATAGGAAATAACGTCGAGGCTGCTCTTCATAAACTCGTTGAGTCCGATACCGTTTACAAGATAAAGGAAGAACATGGGCCATGCCATCTGCCAACCAAAGTAGAATATGAACAGCAAGCAGAGGAAGATACAGAACTGAGGATATTTTTTAAGATTCTTAATGGCGGTGCCGAAGTCTTTGACCAGTGTCTTAACTGAGAAGCTTCCGCTTAGGTCTTTGTTAAGGTCATCAGGATATTCGGTCTTTTCGATCATCTTCCTCTGAGCTACCGATGCGAGGAACGCCAGGAAGAAGAATATCTGATAGGCAAGTATCTTCTGCTCGGTGGTCTTGCATATGTAGCTGAGGATAATGCCGCCCAGCATAATGGTAACGACCGGAACGGCATAGGTCATCATCTGTCTTCTTGCGTAGGGCACGGCTCTCCTTGAAGGAGGATAAAGATCGTTAAAATAGCTCTGCCATGACACCGTATACATAATATAAGGGATATTCCACAGCGAAATGCCTATTATAAAGAACCAGTATCCGCGGTCGCCCAGGAAAGGCGACATGGCGATCACGGGAAGAGCAATGCCACAGATACTGATAACCGTCATCAGGAACTTCTTTTTATCCTTGATCCTGTCGATATAGAGCGATGCGGGCAGAAGAACGAACAGAGCACAGAATGACGGCAGTGACGATATGAGACCTACTGCAACATCATCGGCGCCCATCGCAGTGGCAAAAAGCTGATAGAAGGGATTTGTCAGCTGCAGCAATACGCTGGCAAAAATGGCCTCCAGCATTATGTAAGGTGTGTTGATGTCTTCGAAGGCCAAGTGTACCTTGGCGGTCTTTTTCATTTCATGTATAAGACCCATAATATGCCTCCTATGACAATTTGGATATTTTACAAATCTTTATTTTATTTCGGCAAGCATTTCACGTGCGATAGCAATGCCGCCTTCAATAAACTCGGGGCATTTTGCCTTGACCTCAGGATGAGCCTCAGAAAACGCCTTGCCTTCGGGTGTAGACATATCGCAGCCTACCAGTTCACGGCAGTTGAGGGCGCCAAAGCGCTCTTTAAATCTGCGGTTGAACTCTATATAAAAGGCGTAGGACTCCTTCTGACCTTCCTTATCGCCCGGTTCGTTGGCCTTCACATAACCAAGAGCCATCAGAGCCCCCGATACGGCGCCGCACAGATTACCCGAACGGGCTCCTCCGCCAAATGCAGACGACAGCCTGAATGCCATCTCTCTTGTCAGTCCAACCTCTTCTGCAAGAGAAACAAATGTCGACTGAGCACAGTTATATACATGATCCTTAAACAGTTCGCGTCCGCTGAGCTTTTCCATCTCTTCTTCTCCTTCTCTATTTTATAGGTTTTACCAATTCTCTTTCAGTTAGCTATATTATAAATCCATCATTCATCGGTTTCAACACTTTTGTTTTAGAATGGCAAAGTATTATTTTAACAATGTGAAAAAGGGCCGCCGGACAATAAATCCGGCGACCCTTATAACCTGCAATGGTATTCTATTCGGCAAGCAGGTGAAAATCACCTGCAATGCCTATGAACTGTCGGCCTCCAAAGTTATATACAGAGGCAATATAGAGGTCTTTTCTTATATCAAGAGGATCAACTGTCTTTTCAGCAATGGCTGTTTTCACCTCATCGAGCTCTTCGGGAAGGCTGTCGAGCAGGGCATCATCGCCCATCCACTCGCCCTTCTCGTAAAAGTCTGCAAACTGCAGCATCGAAGGGTTAGTACTATGCAGAGTGACGACCAACGCCGCTGCGAGCGCGATTATGATAAGCTTTTTCATCTTACTTCTCTCCTTTATACTTTATCCATCTCAACCGTGCCCTTACCGGCAAGGCAGTATGTTCCGTCATTATTTCGCTCAAGGCCTGCCGGAGTGCATCTTCGCAGAATATATCTGCTTCCCGTTACCGGAGCCGGCATAGCAAAGAGCTCGCGGAAATGCTGGTTCATGATAGCCTCATACTGTATCGGACTGCCAAGCCAGTGCTCCGACACCATAAGGCAATAGCCTTCCTTTCCTCTATAGACAGCAAAGGTGTTCTTGGAGTTCACTACTTTGAGTACCGGTGTGCTGTTGAATATAAGCTCATGGGGATTTACAAGCTCGGCATATCCTACCATCTCAAGGTCATCCGTAAACTTTGCCGAAGGCGCGGCCTTTGCTTCCGCCATAGGCACCTCTCGGGTCACAGGCCTTTCATGAACAGCCTCCTCGGCAGTACGAAGCTCTTTTTTCAACTCGGCATGTGCCTTTGCTATATCACTGCTGCCAACAGCAGGCTGGTCAGGTGCCTTATCCTGCTGAACGATCTGCCTTTGTCTTTCCCTGTGCTTAGGCTCACTGCTCTCTTCCGACCAGCTGTCTATCTCGCCAAAGGCGGCCTTTGCCGCCCCGGCGAGGATCATGACAAGAAGCATCGTGTTAAGGCATGTGATCTGCCTGGCCAGTCGACCCTCAATACTGATAAAGTATGTCAGGCCGACTGCCGCAGCGGTCGTGAGAATAAGGCAGACTATGAGCTTGAGAATACTTCTTCTTTTCATGGCTGCCTCTCCTCTCAGTTGGCCTTGCCTGCGCACTGCATTCTGGCCATCTCACGGTTTGCGATCTCAAAAGCCACAAGATAGTGGAGCAGACGCTCACTCATCTTGCCGTTGCCCGAGATACCGCAGAATCTCTCGGCTGTGTTCTCGACGATAGCATCGAAGTTATCAAAGCCTCTGGATTCATATGTAAGTGTGTCGTATACCGATGTGAAGCCGCAGTAATCGTCGTATTCACTGTCGATCATACCGTCGGCGATAAGGCCTTCGACGAATGCATTGTAGCTCTCGCGTGTGACCTTGCCCACCACTGCCTGATCTGCCAGCTCTCTTACCTCGCTCATCTTGGGCTTTTCTCTCGAACTACAGCGGCTGAGGGCATTTCTGATATCTTCAGCCAGCTCTTCGTCATCATCGGAACGTTCGAGCGCCTCGTTGAGGAGATTTTCGATATAGCTCTTATCAGCCGAGATCTCGCCTGCCGACACACCGCGGATGCCGTCGTCAAAGGCATTGATCATGCCTACTGCGACCTCCTGCTTGTCCTTGGAGGCTGCGAACATGATCTCGATGCTGATACCTGTCTCCTTAAAGACCTGGCTGAT
>JAFOHJ010000325.1 GCA_017421885.1 Clostridia bacterium | reverse complement strand
TGTGCCGATCAGGCGGTTGCCGCCTCCGAGGATAGAATTATCGGTGTCGCTGCCCAGGCCGAAAACGGCGCCGATGCAGGCGAATGTGGGATTACGGGACGAAAAGGCATAAAGCAGCGCCGTGAGGGTGGCTGCGATAGCCGTCTTGATGCTTCTGAGGCCAAGTCCGCCAAAGGGGGCGTGAACGGCCTTTTTTCTGTCATTCATTATGTTGTAGCCTCTCTTTCACACTTCCGGAACAGGAAGGTCTTTTCCAACATCACATGATATCACAGTCGCCGGAAAAAATCATCATTTTTCGGCAAATTATTTATATATTCTTCTGCCAAATCTGTCGTACTTGGCCTTCTCCTTCTTTTCCTCTTCGGTTTCCTTGGGACGGTCGAACGTATACCAGTTATAGAAGCACAGTGCCGAGCCGACAGCCGGCAGGAACGCAATGCCGCCCGAGGTATCGCCGCCCTGAGTGTAGATGTATCCTGCGCCCAGAACAGCAGCTATTGCCAGAACGATGCCGCCGATGAGCAGTAGATTCTTTTTCATATAATTTCCTCCGTTAGGGTTTTGTAAAGATATGTTATCACAAATCCTTTAAAAAGAAAAGCCTGCTTTACCGCCGCAGAAAATGATCACAACTCTTGTTTAACAGACACCGATACCAGTTCGGTACAGCCTTCAAAAACACCTTCTTCTTTGTTGATTACCGTAATGGCATCCAAAAAAGCCTTTTTATTAGCGATCACCGCCGTCTTAAGGCTGCTGCAGTCTTTAAATGCACCTTCTCCTATGATGCTTACACTTTCCGGAACAACTATCGACTCAAGACTTTTACAGCCGGCAAAAGCATTATAACCGATTTCTGCTGTCCCATCGGGTATTTTGACCGATTTGAGGTTTTTGCAGCCTTCAAAAGCTCTGCCGCCAATAGATCCCGCATAGGACGGCATAGTGACCGATTCTAGACTCTTGCATTTATAAAAGAGGTCATGAGGAACCGTGGTAATACGACCCGGCAAGGCGGCTGCTTTAAGCTCGCTGCAATATGCAAAGGCGCTTTCTCCTATAGTCTCCACACTCATCGGTGCTATCACCGACTTAAGTTCGCTGCAGCTATAAAAAGCATTTTCACCTATCGTTGTAACTCCCATCGGCAGCTCGACCGTTTCAAGTTGACAGTCCTCAAAAGCATTTTTGCCTATCGTTACCACACTCGTCGGTATTCTGATCGACTCAATTCCACAGCTGTAGAAAGCATATTCTCCTATTGATGTTATGCTGTCTGGCATTGATACCGACTTCAGACGGATAAAACCATAAAAAGAATAATTATTAAGAGCTTTACATCCGCTGCCTACATCGACCCTGACAATGTCCTCACGCAGTTCTTCCCATTCATCATCTGGCAGATCTATATTCCCAGCTATGCTATTAACCGTCCAGTCATCTTCACTGGTGCCTTCGATCGTAAGCACAAGACCTTCCGGCACCTGCGAAAGCATCCATTTAAAGCTATTATTACGGCTGAGCTTCCATTCGTTAAACATATATATCTCTCTTTTCGTTTTTCTCAATTATACCAACAACACAGTTATAAGAAAAGCGGCATGACCGAAATCATGCCGCTATGTGATCTTTATTTCTTTGCCATGGGGATATCATACTCGGTGAGGAACCACTCGCTGCCGATCTTGGCGAGGCGGGCAATTGCCGCATATTCGGCTGTTCCCGCAGGGCCTTCGAATGTGACCGTGAAGTTGACATCCATCAGCGAGGTCGCATCGTATGCCTCGGCAGCCGCCTTGAGGGCTGTGCCCGAGCAGGCTGTTTCCTTGTCGGTCTTAACCGAGATGGTGAAATCGTCGCCCACTTCCTGAACCTTCTCGAACTGCATCTGCTGCATAATAGCGATCGATGTGCCGTAGTAGGTGTAGTTATCGTAGCAGGCCTGCTGGATATCCTCGATGAGATATGTCTTCATATCGACGATCTTCGTATTGCAGTAAAGGGCGGTCAGATAACCCTCAAGGGTCTTGGCAGGTGTGCCGCGCTCGCCCATCATAGGAACGGCAATGACACCGATGATGACGGCCAGCACAAGAGCTGCACCTGCAAAGATCAGCTTTTTGTTAAAGGACTTCTTTGCCGGTTCGGTTTCTTTTTTATTTATATTATTCTTTTTTACAGTATTGCTCATATCAGTCTTCTCCCATGAAGTTATTGATCACACTCGAGCCCAAAGCGATAACCTCTTCGGCGCTCTGTGCCGCTTCGGCAAGGCTGCCTCCGCGTCCATGACCATAAAGCTTGAGTTTAGGCTCGGTGCCTGATGGCCTGACCCATAATATACCACATTCAAGATCTATTCTCAAGGT
>JAFOHJ010000324.1 GCA_017421885.1 Clostridia bacterium | reverse complement strand
ATTTAATTCTACAGGAAATGCAGGCATGGCAACAGCAGGCGCAGGCGATGTCCTGACAGGAATCATCGTCGGACTCTTGTCGCGTGGATATTCGCAAGCTGCTGCTAAGAAGGCTCTCGTTGCCGCCGACATTACCGCTAACAAGAACATGGTTCCCTTCGACAGTCGTTCTGCCTTCCAGACCTCAGGCATCCGTCTGGGTACACCTGCCATCACCACGCGTGGTGTCAAGGAAGACATGATGGCCGTTATCGCCTCTCTGATTGAGCGTGTACTCAACGACCCCGAGAACGAGGAGAACATCGCCACCGTTCGCGCTGAGGTTAATGCCATGATGGCCGAATACCCCCTCTTTGCCTGGTAAAATCATATCGCTTATATAATTAAGGCTGTGTCATTTCGAGGCACAGCCTTTTTTCATATCATTCGAATAGACGATAACAGTATCTCATCACAGTCCTCGGTGGCGGTAAAATGAACCGCCAATGGCGGTGAACTTTATCGCCGAGGGCGGCTCTTTTCAGCGCCACCGAGAGCTCGCAGAGGGACTATATGGGACAGAAAACGGGAAACGCATAAACCATACCTCGCCCTCGGTTCAACTAAACATATTATGGGGGGGGGGCAATTACCCATTAGAAATCTCAAGCAAGACCTTTGCTAAAAAATAAAAAAGGGCATGCCTTGCGGCACACCCTGATATTGTTACAAAGTAATGTTTTTCCTCGGAATATCACACGTTATTCCATCGGAGAGAACTGGTCTGCACCTACATCGCACAGAGGGCAGAAGAAATCCTCTGGAAGGTCCTCAAATGCTGTGCCGGGGGCAATGTTCTGCTCGGGTACTCCAACTTCGGGATCGTACTCCCAACCGCATACGTCACAAATATATTTTTTCATAGTTGTCTTGTTTCCTGTTTTGTAATTAGAATGTTGTCATAAAACTTCGGCAGCACTAAGCTGCCGTAAGTCTTGAAGATTAGTAGTTGTCAATGTGAATCTCGAAGTAAGCCTGGGGATGTGCACAGGTGGGGCAAATCTCGGGAGCCTTCTCGCCTACTACGATGTGGCCACAGTTGCGGCATTCCCAAACCTTAACGTCGCTCTTTGCAAACACTTCCTGCATCTCAACGTTCTTGAGCAGTGCACGATAGCGCTCTTCATGACGCTTCTCAATGGCGGCAACCAGACGGAACTTCATGGCAAGAGCCTTGAAACCTTCCTCCTCGGCGGTCTTGGCAAAACCCTCGTACATGTCTGTCCACTCGTAGTTCTCACCCTCGGCAGCAGCCAGCAGGTTCTGTGCGGTATCGCCGATGCCTTCCAGTTCCTTGAACCAGAGTTTTGCATGCTCCTTCTCGTTATCAGCAGTCTTCTGGAAAATCTCTGCGATCTGCTCGAAGCCCTCCTTCTTTGCCTTAGAAGCGAAGTAGGTGTACTTGTTTCTTGCCTGTGACTCGCCAGCAAATGCTTCCATCAGGTTCTTCTCGGTCTGTGTTCCTTTGTACTTTGACATAAT
>JAFOHJ010000323.1 GCA_017421885.1 Clostridia bacterium | reverse complement strand
ACTGATCGCCATCACAAATCTGCCTCCCAGAGCTATGATGGGCATCGAGTCCTGCGGTATGCTGCTCAGCGCCATCCATACAGAGGAAGGCGAAGAGAAACTCCACCTGCTGATGGTAGACGATCATATCCCCGCGGGCGCAAAGCTCTATTAATTTAATAATACATATTTTGCCCCCGACATTGTGTCGGGGGCATTTTATTTGTGTTATAATCAGGAAAAAGGAGGGAGCATCGATGAAAAATACAAATAAATGCCCCAAGTGCGGCAGAGATGATATCGTTAGATTTGACGGTTATACAGGGGCTCATGGCGCGGGCAACAACATTATGGTGGGTATGACTGTGTTTTCGGCGGTCAATGTCAACCGATACATCTGCTGCAGCTGTGGATATACCGAAGAATGGATAGATAAAGAAGATATCGAAAAGGTAAAACACAGCAGAAAGGCAATAAGATGAGCAGGAAAAAATCGTTTGGATTTATGTGGGTGCCCATTGGACTTGTCCTTATATGTTTTGTGTCGGGAATTGCCCTTTTGTGGCTGGGCATAGACCGAAAAGCAGAGCTTGACGCCAGAATAAAAGGCTATACACAGGCAGAAGGTTGTTTTGCAGATGTTGAGATCTACAATGTCGATAAAGACGGAAAGGTGACATACACACTTTTATATTCATTCGAGGCAGATGGGAAAGAATATACGGCGCGCACCGACTTCGGCACGGAGGCTGTGCCCGATATCGGATATGCAAACACAGTTTATTATGACCCTGATGAACCGGCAAACAATGTTGTGGGTGAGGTGAGAGGTCCCGAGATGACCATAGCCATGGGAATCTTCTTTATTCTTGGCTCGTCGGTGTTTATATTTATAGGCCTTTCGGCATGGGGTCTTTTTGATAAATGTAGCTTCAATATGACCGATATTTTCATCGGATTCGTGGTGCTTATTATGGGTGTGGGAGGCATTTGTATCATAGCGGAAGGATTTTCGCTGAGAGTGCTGTTTATGCTGGCAGGACCTTTCGGGATTATTCCGATTTTGTTTATATTTATTGGTGGGCATCTTATATGCAGAGGTGTTTTTCACAAAAACACAAAGGAGAGAAAACGATAATCCATATGTTTTCTTAATTGCATCTTTTTTTCTACCATGATATAATTCGTTGGAAATGCATTAATGCTTTTTAAAACTTTATAAAGGGGTGCTATATGAGTTTTTTGTTTGAAGGAATCCTGGCTCTTACATGGAAACAGATCGTCATGTATGCAGTAGGTATCGTTCTTATTTACCTTGCGATTGAAAAAAACTACGAGCCTTCGCTGTTGCTGCCTATGGGCTTTGGCGCGATCCTTGTAAACCTGCCCTTCTCCGGTGTCCTTAATCAGAACATTGAAGGTATTGGTGAAGTTCAGGGTATCATTGAATGGCTTTATGACATCGGTATTGAGGCATCCGAGGCCATGCCTCTGCTGCTGTTTATCGGTATCGGCGCTATGATCGACTTTGGTCCTCTGCTTTCCAATCCCCGCATGTTCCTGTTCGGCGCTGCCGCTCAGTTCGGTATTTTCTTTGTTATTCTTGTGGCTGTAATGCTCGGCTTCGATCTTAAGGATGCCGCTTCCATCGGTATCATCGGCGCAGCTGACGGCCCCACAGCTATTCTCGTTTCTCAGGTACTTAAATCCAAGTATGTAGGTCCCATTGCGGTCGCTGCATATTCCTACATGGCTCTGGTTCCCATTATCCAGCCTATTGCCATCAAGGCTGTAACAACAGAAGAAGAGAGAAAGATCCGCATGGCTTATAACCCTGCTAACGTAACAAGGGGTCTGCGTATTTCGTTCCCTGTTATCGTAACCGTAATTGCCGGATTTATTGCTCCTCAGTCGGTAGCGCTGGTAGGATTCCTGATGTTTGGCAATCTGCTTCGCGAGTGCGGTGTTCTCAACACACTTTCCGAGGCTGCTCAGAACATGCTTGCAAATCTGGTAACACTGCTGTTGGGCATCACTATCTCTTTCAGCATGGTTGCCGATCAGTTCGTAAATGTCGACACCCTGCTCATTATGGGTCTTGGTCTGCTGGCATTTGTATTCGATACGGTTGCCGGAGTATATTTTACAAAGTTCCTTAACCTCTTCTCCAAAGAGAAGATGAATCCCATGGTTGGTGCTGCAGGCATTTCGGCGTTCCCCATGTCTTCGAGAGTTATTCAGAAGCTGGGACAGGAAGCCGACAGCCAAAACTTCCTGCTGATGCATGCAGTAGGCGCCAATGTATCGGGCCAGATCGCTTCGGTACTTGCCGGCGGTATGATCCTCAACCTGGTACCTCAGCTGATTTTCTAAGGACATAAGGAGGATATAATCATGGCAGAAACATTTTTCGGTATTCTTGAAGGCTTTGGTATTGATCCTGTAGCGCTTGCGCTTGCAGCTAAGCTTATGGTCCAGGGTATGTTCGGCATCATGGTCGTCATGGCGGTCATTTCGGGCATTGTATCCTGCATCACAAAAATCAAGAGATAAATAAAAAGGTAATTTGGGCCCCGACTTTTTCGGGGCCCATTTTTTGTGCTATAATAGCTGCAATATTACTGCATAGGGAGGGTATGTGTGAATAACTGGTTTACTGTAGAACAGATAGATAAAGATACCTATGCCATAAGTGAATATGGTCATTGGGAAGAGCCGCACTCGTATCTGCTGCTGGGGGAAGAGCGGGCGGTCATTATAGACACCGGCCTGGGAGTCGCCGACATAAGAAAAAAAGTGGAACAGTTGACCGACCTGCCTGTGTCTGTAGTTACCACCCATGTTCATTGGGATCATATCGGAGGACACGGGCTGTTTAACGACTTTGCCGTTCATGAAGAGGAGCTTTCGTGGATAAACGGAGGTTTTCCACTCCCCATCAGCATGGTCAGGCGCGATCTTGCGCGTCCGCCACGCGGCCTTCCCGAAGGATTTGATGAAAACACATACGAAGTGTTTCAGGGCGAGCCTTCGTGCATCCTCAGAGATGGGGACATTGTTGATCTTGGCGGCAGACAGCTCAGAGTTATCCATACGCCGGGGCATTCACCGGGACACTGCTGTTTTTATGAATAGGCGAGAGGGTATCTTTATTCGGGAGATATTGCATATATGGGGTGTCTTTATGCCTTCTATCCCTCTACCGATCCCAAGGCATTTTACCGGTCTATAAAAAAGCTTGAGGGCCTCGATATAAAAAAGATCCTTCCCGGACATCACTCGCTTGAAGTGCCAAATAGTATTATATGTGATATTTCAAAAGGCTTTGCCTCGATAGAGCAATGCGGAGGACTTGCTCAGGGCAGGGGAGAGTTTGATTTCGGTTACTTTGGGATACACATCTGACAAATGAAAAAACTTTCGGAAAAATGAATAAAATACTTGCATATTAATTCATGATGTGCTAATATATATTCACATTAGAAAACAAACCCATTTATGGAGGAATATATTATGAATCTGCACAAGAAGAATATCAAGAAGGTCGTTCTGGCATATTCCGGCGGTCTCGATACATCCATTATCATTCCCTGGCTCAAGGAAAACTATGACAACTGCGAAGTTATTGCTGTATGCGGCGATGTAGGTCAGGGCACAGAGCTGGACGGCCTCGAAGAAAAGGCCATCGCAACAGGTGCTTCCAAGCTTTATATTGCAGACCTCAAGGAAGAGTTCGTTAATGAATATATTATGCCCGCTGTCAAGGCAGGCGCCAAGTATGAAGACTATCTGTTGGGCACAGCTTTTGCTCGTCCCATTATCGCAAAGAAGCTGGCTGAGATCGCTATTGCCGAAGGCGCTGATGCTATCTGCCACGGCTGCACAGGTAAGGGCAACGACCAGGTTCGTTTCGAGCTTGCCATCAAGGCTTTTGCTCCCCACCTTGCAATCATCGCTCCCTGGCGTGAGTGGGATATTAAGAGCCGTGAGGAAGAGATTGCTTACGCAGAGGCTCACAACATCCCCTTGAAGATCAACCGTGAAACCAACTACTCCAAGGATAAGAATATCTGGCATCTTTCTCATGAGGGCCTCGACCTTGAGGATCCCATGAACGAGCCTACATACAACAAAAAGGGCTTCCTCGAGATGGGCGTTTCTCCCGAGATGGCTCCCGATAAGCCCACTTATGTTACTATCCACTTCGAGCAGGGTGTTCCCACAGCTGTTGACGGCAAAGAGATGAACGCTACCGACCTTATCACAACTCTCAATAAACTTGGTGGCGACAACGGTGTAGGTCTTCTTGATATCGTTGAGAACCGTCTTGTTGGTATGAAGTGCCGTGGCGTATATGAGACTCCCGGTGGCGCTATTCTTTATAAAGCGCACAGTGTTCTTGAAACACTTTGTCTTGACAAAATGACTATGCACGAAAAACAAAAACTCGCTATCACTTTCGGTGAACTTGTATATAACGGTCAATGGTTCACTCCTTTACGTGAAGCATTAAGCGCATTTGTAGATAAAACCCAAGAAAAGGTTACGGGTAAAGTAAGACTAAAACTTTACAAGGGTAATATGATAAACGCTGGT
>JAFOHJ010000322.1 GCA_017421885.1 Clostridia bacterium | reverse complement strand
CAGATCGAAGATTATATCATGTCGCTGATCCAGATCGATGCCGCCGTCAACCCCGGCAACTCGGGCGGCCCCCTCATCAACAGCCGCGGCCAGGTCATCGGCGTTGTCAACGCCAAGATCTCGCAGGAGGATGTTGAAGGCATCGGCTTCGCCATCCCCATAGACACCGCCCTCAAGATCGCAAATGATCTTATCGACCATGGTTATGTCACCGATCGCCCCATGCTGGGCATCACCGTCCAAAGCATTTCTGAGGAATATGCCGCCTACTACGGATATGAAGCCGGCATCACCGTCACCGAGGTCCTCCCCGGCAGCTGCGCCGAGGCAGGCGGAATGCAGGTGGGTGACAAGATCCTTTCCTTCAATGGCGTCAAAGTCGAAAACTCCACCGAGCTCAATTATCAGAAGGATAAGTGCAGCGTTGGAGACACCGTCACCATTACAGTCGAGCGCGACGGCCAGACTGTCGACCTGACCATCGTCCTTGCAGCCGGCACATCGGCATAAAATAAGGATTTACAGTATATTTACAAAGTAAACATAATTCATACACACATTTTCCAAAGGACTGTGGTATTATAATCACAGAAAATACCTCTCTTTAATCCCCCTTACAAAAACAAGTGTTTTGCAAAAACAAAACAGAAAACAGCCCCTTCCCCTGGGGGCTGTTTTTCTGTTTATGATCCCGCGTCCAAGGCTCCTTTTGAAAGGAGCTGTCACCGAAGGTGACTGAGGTTTGGCAAAATGGCTTCCCCCTCCGTGGGGAAGCTGTCGGCCTTGTGCCGACTGATGAGGGGTCGCGAAGCGCTTTACAGGTAACTGGACGCAGTTCACCTCATCCACCGCCGTGCGGCGGTCCCCCTTCCCCATCGAGGGGAAGGCTGGCCAAACACCCGTCAGGCTTCGCCTGCCTCCCTCTTTCAAAAGAGGGCTATGCGGGCGATTCGTGAATCGCCCCTACAGTCGTCTGACGTAAAAACACCTGAATCCCCTCCCCCCAATTCCCTACTTGACTTAAACCCCACTTTAGGGTATATAATGACCAAAGCGTGGTCAAGCGCCAAAATCTTGTTTTTACGGGAGGAACCTTCTCATGGAAGAGAAAAACAGCATGCAGAACAAAGCCCTGTTCGTCGTCGTGCTCTCGGTAGTAATCAACTCGTTCATCTCGACATTCCTGTCGATGATCCTTAAAACCGGCATGGATTCGGCGGCGGTCACATTCTACCGCTTTATGCTCGTATCGCTGGTAATGATCCCCTGGGCTTTCTCCAAAAAGTCCTATCGCGACAATCTCGCTTCTATTTCGGGCAAAACATGGAAGATATTTGCTCTCTATTGCTTCACCAAGCTGGGCGGCTTCATTCTGTGGGCCGAAGGCCTGCGCCGCGGCGCTCCCGCCTTCACCATGACCACCCTTTCCAACATGCAGCCTATTTTCATCGTAGTTCTGGCCTACTTCCTGCTTAAGGAAAAGACCTCGATGAAGTCGATCGGCGGTATTCTTATCTGCCTGATCGGCGTTACCATTATCGGCATTGATAATGTATCGTCTCTCGGCAGTGCATCGGCGCTTATCGTCATTGTATGCTGTGTATGCTGTAACTCGCTCAACAATATCTTTGCCCGTCTTGTCCGCCAGACAATGGACCTCATTCCCATGATGGGCCTTTCCTATTTTGCCGCAGGCATCATGTCGGGTATCTATGCCTACATTCAGGGCGCAAGCTTCCACATCCCCTCCGAGGCAATTCCCGCGCTGCTGGGTGTCAGCCTTGTGTGCACCCTGCTGGGCCACTCGATGAATATGTGGTCGCTCAAGTATGTCAAGTCGGTAACCGTATCGGTCATCAGCCTCGCCGGCCCCTTCTGCACCGCTGTTTCGGCTTACTTCCTGCTTGGTGAGGTCCCCAAGCCCATCGTCTTCCTCGGCGCAATGTTTATGATCGCAGGCCTGCTTGTATACCAGCGCTCAGAACATATCGAGCATACGAAAGCAGCCGCCAAAAAATAAATAAGGTATCAAAAAAGGCTCCCCACATGGGGAGCCTTTTTATTTTATTATTCTTCCGAAACTTCCATTTCCTCTATCACAGGTGCATCATATTCCATTATGACATGGCCGCCGGTGACCGCCGCCGCCTGGCAGAAGGTCTCGACGATCTTTTTGGCATAGGCACTCTCTTCAAGTCTGGATGCATTTCTCAGCAGCAGCTCGATGGTGCCGGGATGGGAGGAAAGGCAGTCATAAAGGGCATCAAGATTCATGCCGTAGTATTCGGGAAGCTCAAGCTCCTGCTTGAGGTAGGCATGGGCCTTGTCGTGGCCTCCCGCCAGCTTTTCGCAGTCCAGTATAGCTTTTATCATTTCTTATTCTTCTCCGTAAATGAGAGTGAAGCTCTCGTAATGGTCATCGGTGTAGTATATCAGCGAGAGATCCTCCGAGAAAACAATGCGCTTAGGTCCGCGTGAATCCTGATTGAGGGTGTCGATATCACACTCGATATATTTATGTCCGTTGGGCAAAAGGCCCTCACGGTTTCCGAAGGTGTCGCCGCCGATGCACTTATCTTCGGCATAGCGGTCAAGTCCACCGCCTTCCCAGCCCAACTTGCGTGCCTCTTTCTTGGTGATAAAGTTCGAGGGCAGCCTTCCGTATGCGATAAGATAGTCGGCAACATCCTCCATGGATGTATATATGCCGTCCTCGTCGATAAGAGGGAGCTGCTCCTGGGGTTCTTCCTGCTGGGGCTCCTGAGGCTCAGGCTCTTCTTCCTGCGGAATTTCCTCGGTATGTTTATCTGAGGGTTCCTCCGGTTCTTCACTCTGCTGAACGTCCGAACTCTCGCTGCCGTCTTCCGATTCCGATTCGCTCAGAACGGCATCGGCAATGTCGACTACGGCATTTACCAGCTCCTGATCCTCTTCCGAGCATCCCGAGAAGCTGAATGTCATTATCAGAGCCAGCGCAAGGGCCGCGGCTCTTGTGAAAAAGCTCTTGTTAAACTTCATATTCCCTTACCTCCCAAAGAACTCTGCTGTCTTCTCGCGGAGAGTACTGATGCCTTCTTCGTTGTCGATCGAGTGGCCCGTGCCGGGAATGAGATAGATGGGGCAGCCGATCTTTGCGGCATAGCTCTTTGCCGCCTCGGGGTCGACCACGTCATCGGCAAGGCCGTGGATCATGCGGATCTCAGCGCCCTCGGGCAGCTCCATATCAAACACCGAACGTCCCCTGAGGCTGTCGAAAAACCCGCGTGACAGCTTAAGTCCATCACCGAAGCCGGGGTCGTATATGCCATAGCCGAGTGTTTCAAGCTGGCCCTCGATGGTATCCATGACATCGTCAAAGGCGTGATCCATGTCGACAGCGGCACATCTGAGGAAGGCTCTTTTTCCCTCATGCGGGCATGAGCAGATGTGGCAGAGGGTGATATATGCGCCGAAGGACGAACCGAAATAGACTATCTCGGCATCCTTCGCCAGCGTCTTTGCGTAAAGCTCGACAACTCTCATATCGCTGAGGCAGCTGTCGACGGTCAGTGCGCCGAACTCTGCCCCGCTCTCGCCGTGGCAGGGAAAATCGAAGGCAATGCCGCCCACGCCGAAGGAGGCGAGGTGATCGAGCATCATCTGAGCCGTGCCGCTCTGCTTGCTGCTGGCAAAGCCGTGGGCGATGATGCACACCTTCCTTTCATTGCCGCTTATGCGGCAGTCGCAGGGGATGTTTCGTCCGGCCTGCGAAGAGGGGATAAATGTTTTCATCTGTATTCTCCGATTGAGGTTGATTTTATACTATACAGATTATCACAAGGCGGCTTAATAGGCAAGTCCGCAAAACTTCTCCCATGTTCTGTGCCAGAAATCGCCGGGAAGAGGGTCTTCCTCGACGCTTTCGCGAAAATGCTCGGAAATAACGGCGATAACGGCCGGTTCGCCTCTGCGGCGGGCCATCTTAAGGGCCTCGCGGAGGACGGCTGTTCCTGCGCGTTCGCACAGCTCGGTAAGCAGAGCTTCGTCATAAATGCCTTCCGAGGCCATTCTGAGAAGCAGTATATTTCGTGCCTTGCGGCCGATAAAGTGGCTGTAGTCCAGCAAGACCACGCGGAAATCGCGGGTCAGAGGAATGACATGGATCAGCTCGGAGGGAAAACGCTCGTGACGGAAACGGATAAGCTCGGTAAGTGCCTGAGGTGTCAGCTCCCATGTGGGCATGGGGATATATTTCTTTTCTATCTTTCTCGCGGTCGATGTCATTTATATCAACTCCTTTGTCTGTATTATACCAGAACAAATGTACGATAATCTACCCACAAATAGAAAAAATTTTTTCTTTATTTGCCCTCTTCTGTGGGCTATAATAACAATATATCTCCAATGAAAGGAGCCTGACCATGTCAGACGAAAAGATCAGAAACATCGGCAGCCTCGACAAAAAGACCTCTATGGCCGACCGTTTTAAAAAGATGATTGAAGAAAACTCCGATCTGCTTAAGCGCCTCGAACCTATCGACCGTGCTCATAAGCCGGTGGTCTTCTGCCACCCCACCTGCACCACCTGCAAAAAGGCGCTCAAGTGGCTGGACGAGCGTGTATTCGAATATGATCTTAAAAATATAAAGGAAGAACACCCCACCCGGGACGAGCTGCGTCAGGTGATGGCTCTCACCGGCCTGCCGGCAAAGAAGCTCTTTAACACCAGCGGCCAGCTCTACCGCGAGATGGGCCTTAAAGACAAGCTGATTTCCATGAGCGAGGATGAGATGCTGGAGCTTCTGGCAAGCGACGGAATGTTGGTAAAGCGCCCCCTTCTTATGGCAGGCGACCGTGCCCTCGTCGGCTTCAAGGAGGCCGAGTGGGAGGAAAAGCTGGTAAAGCTCAGATGAGGCTCTTCTGCGCCATCCTTTTCGACGAACCATTTAAGGATGCCCTTTCGCGCACCTCGAGCGCTCTTAAAAAGATGGGCTGTGAGGGGCGCTTCACCCCGCGTGCCAACTTTCATCTGACCCTCGCCTTTATCGGCGAGAGCAGCGATATCGCCTCCGCACAGCATGCTGTTGACAGCTGTGCCGCCGCATTCCCCGCATTTGAGCTTAAACTTGGAGGGCTCGGAAGCTTTGGCGACATACTGTGGCAGGGTGCCGAGGGCGAACACCTTATCCCCCTTGGTGAAGCTATGGCCAAAGAGCTGAGAAGCAGGGGCTTCTCCATCGAAAAGCGGGCATTCAGGCCCCATATCACCCTCGCCCGCCGCTTCAGACAGAAGGGCGCGCTGCCCTCTCCCTTCAAGTCACAGATGACCGTCCGAGCCATTTCACTCATGCGGTCGGACCAATCGAGGGACGGCATGAAATACACCGAAATATACCGAAAGGAACTAAGATAAATGGATCTCAAAGACAAGTTCACAAGTGATGTCCTCGCCCGTTTTGAAAAGGCCAAGGCGATCGGCGCATACCCTGCCCGCCTTGCCCAGACGGTGAGCACCAAGGGCGGCGTTGATGCCGCAAAGTTCATCGTTTCCAAAGGCGGAATGTCGGAAAACTTTGAAAAGCTTGCAAAGCTGGGCAAGCTCGAGCTCTCGCTGGAGGCTGCCGTTACCGACAGCAAATACGGCGCTCTGTTCACCGACGAGGAGGTAAACCACTGCTTTGCCTCCCTCTGTGATTTCGGATATTTTAAGATCTGAAGAGGCATATTTTTGCAGGCGATTGGCCATGCCTTCCCCTTGACGGGGAAGGGGGACCGCCGCACGGCGGTGGATGAGGTGACCTGCATCCGGCTACCTGCAAAGCGCTTCGCGACCCCTCATCAGTCGGCACAAGGCCGACAGCTTCCCCACGTAGGGGGAAGCCATTGGTGCCAAATCTCAGTCACCCTTCGGGTGCCAGCTCTCCCAGAGGGAGAGCCAAGACTTATTCACTATTACCTATTACCTCAAAAAAAACCGCCCTTTCGGGCGGTTTTTCTGCTATTTATATCTCTCAAGAATACTCTCAAGCTCGGCCTTCATGCGCTGACGCACATCTTCGGGGGCCAGTATCTCGGCGCCGCTTCCGAGGCCGAATATCCATGCCCTGAACTGGGGGCTGTCGGCCACATCTACATTGACGGTAAAGCTGTGCTCGTCATATCGCGCGAATATAACATCCGAGCCGAAACGGTCGATTACTACACCGGCCAGCTCGTCGCTGAAACGGATGCGCACATTGCGCTTTTCGCCGTTGAACATACTGAAAAGGGTGTTGCTGTATATGGCAGGGTCGTTCTTTCTCGGCTGAGCCCTGTCACTCAGAAGCTCGATGCCCTCCATCTTGTCGACCCTGTAGTGTCTTGTGTCGCCGGTGTCGTCGGGGCAGGCAACGAGATAATAATTCTCGTCATCCCAGATAAGGAACTCGGGGCTGACCACATACTGGCCTCCGCCTCGGCGGTAGCGGCGCTGCTTGTCGGCTCCGTATTCAAAATAGCGGAACGACAGCTTCACTCCGCGGTCGATGCCCTCGGAAATGAGGTCGACGTTGTAATACACGCTCTCGTTGACCGACTTTACTCTGTTCTGAATGAACACCTGGTGGTGGAGCGAGCGGCCCTCATGGCTGGAGGCAAGACCCTCGATCTTCTTGATGAGGGCATCGGTCTTGCGTGTGGTGATGAAGCGCGACGACTGCACCGCATCGATAAGCAGCTTGACTTCGGGCAGCTCGAAATCGCGGGATGCAACGTAATAGCCGGTGGATTTTGCCTTGATCTTGATTATATCAAGGCCGAAATCCTGTAGAGATGCGATATCGTCATATAGGCTCTTGCGTTCGGCCGAGACTCCGCGCTCGGCGAGATATGCGATCATATCGTTTATCGTGACGGGATGGGCCTCGTCACTGTTTTTGAGCAGGTAATCTCTCAGATAGAGAAGCTTGAGCTTCTGACCCGATGCTTTTGCCATAAAAACGCACCTCCGGTAAGGGTTATGTTTTGATTATACCGCGAAACTGACCGATTTGGAACTGGTTGGAATAAATAAATTAAAACTGCTATTACAATAATCAAAATTTATATTGACAAATTCAACATTTCAATATATACTTTAGTTGATAAATAAGTTATCACTTCACCAGATGTTGAAAGGAGCAAAATATGAAAAAATTATATTCACTCGTGTTAATCATCACATTTATTCTTTCATTTTCTGTTAATGCCGTTGCTTCAACCAAAAACGAATTATCATTCTACTACGAAGAATATGCCACCCATGTTGAAAATGGTACTATTGACGAAAGTATCTCTTTTGATACTTGGTATCAGTTTATCATTGAACAGCAGTCTCTTATGAACCAGTTATCTTCTTCTGATGACTTTGAGCTTGTATATGATAGTTCTATTTCTCCCAATAGTACTTATTCAATGCAGCTAGGCGATGTATTTATAACAAACAAGTCAATTTCGACTGCAATGGTGGGACATGCTGGAATAGTCATTACTGTAGGAGCTTCTTTCCGTATCTTACATATTGTTCCAAACGAAACTCCCTCCGCAGTTACTCTTAGTAATTGGCATACTACTTTTACAAATAGAGAAGATGATTCATGGACAAAAATATACCGTCATACAAGTTCAAGTGCAGCAACTACTGCAGGTGTTTATGCTAAATCCACTTATTACGGAACCGATGTGCCGTATTCCCTAACTGGTTCTTTGTTTAGCACAGATAAAACATATTGTTCTAAAATTGTATATCAAGCATACTATGAAGCTGGAGTCGCAGAAGAATACACTTATGGCTTAATAGGTCCAACTAATTTGACCACATCGATTCCCGGACTTCGTCGTCAGATTACTTACAATTCAGGAGATATATAAAATGTTTCTGACAGGGAAAGATTTCTGGCTGCAGTATGGCGTATTAATCATGGCCATCGCCATCCTCGTCATAACTCAGCTGCCTCCTGTTAAAAGAGTCGTTTCTCAGCCAAAAGTCCGAAGATCCATTCTGCTTGCTGCTTTGTTCGTAATGATCTCATTTTTCATTCTCGAGCTACCTCTTGAAAGGTACAGAGCCGAAAAGAGCATAAATGCCATGATAACCGAAAACGGTATTCAGGATGATATAGAAAGCATAACTTATTTTAAAGACTGGTTCTATTCGGGCGGCTACTCGGTTGCCGTCACAAGGAAAACCGGCGAGCCGCATCGGCAGGTATACACCTACAACAATACAAGGGGACTGTATATAGCCCCATATCATCAGCATAGCGAAGAATAGTCAAAAACCGCCCTTAAGGGGCGGTTTTGTTATTAATAGCTTTCGTCCTCGTCGTCGTCAAAATCATGCTCGGGGAACAGGCCGCAGTCGGGGTCGGCCTCGCATCCGCGGGGAATGACCACCTCGGCCATATCCTTTAGGTTCTCGAATGCCGAGAAGCCGATTCTTCTCAGACCCTCGGGCAGCTTTACGCTGCGAAGGTTATAGCATCCGTTGAAGGCATGGGGCGCGATCTCCTTTACCCCATCGGGTACGACATAATGCTCGATCCCGCAGGCGCAGGGCATACGGTAGAGGATGCTGTCGTCTTTGCTGAACAGAACACCGTCACGCAGAACATAATTCTCGCTGCCCTCGCCCACCTCGAACTCGCCGAAGATGGGGCAATTCATGACTCTGGGGGCAAGGCCTACGCCCAGGCCGTCGGGCAGAGCGATGGTTCTGAGATCCCAGCAGACCGAGATTATCATGGGCTTCTGGGGCTTATCGCTGAGGGTAAGGCGCTGAACGCCGCAGTTTGTATAGGTGAGCTGACTGATCTCGGCAACATCATAGCCGTCGAAAGTATCAGGCACGGCGACATCTCCGCCGCCGGTGTAGCTGTAGACCTTAATCTTTCCCTCTCCCAGCAGCTCGTATCTGTAGCCGTTATTGGTTATCATGTTTCCCATATCTTTTCCTCCATGGGCAGTTTATTTATGCCTTAAGTTTACACTCTTATCTGCTCTCACACAAGATGCAGCTGTCGTTTTCATGTCAGAGTTTACTATTTTATGATAATATGATAAAATAATAAAAAGGAGGTATGAAACATGACAAAAAAATCTACCGTAAGCACAATTATTATTCTTATTGCCGTCGTGCTTCTACGCAGCCTTTCCAAGGTATATCCATGGGTCGGCTTCCCCTTTGGCATTGCCTGCATACTGTTTCCAAAAGCCGCGTGGATAGTCACCGGCGGTTTTGCCTATCTCCCTGTCGAGCCATCGACCTTTGCCCTTCGCAGCAGACAGGTATTTGGTGCGCTTCTGATAATGTATTCAATCTATAGATTTGCATTTGGTTTATAAAAGGAGCCGTTCTCCAAGCCCTCTTCGGTAATACCCCAAGGGCACTTTACCCTGAAGGGCACTTAGAGGGTATATATCAGCGGGCGTGCAATGCACGCCCCTACAGGGTGATTTCCCATCAGATATCTGTAGGGGCGAGCAGTGCTCGCCCGCAAATGCCCATATATGGTCATATTCCCCCTAACCATCTCCAAACATCACAAAAGCCTTGCGGCAGATGCCGCAAGGCTTTTAAACTTTAATGGATCTTTATCTCGCGAACCTTCTTGCCGCAGAAGTGGATGGCCGCCTTAGCCAGCTCTTCGGTAGCATCGATGGCAGGATCTTTGATATCCAGCCATTCAAAGGCAAGGGGGATCTCGGTGCATCCCAGAATAAAGATATCGGCGCCCTGATTCCTCAGGTGGTCCAGCAGCAGCTCGAAGCTGCCCTTGTCGGGAACTCTGCCTGCCTTGACGTCGGTTATGGCCGCCATATACAGCAGCTGATAGTCGT
>JAFOHJ010000321.1 GCA_017421885.1 Clostridia bacterium | reverse complement strand
TGGCATTGTTTTTTATTTGTAAACTGGGTATAGTGATAGAATCAGTTTTGTGTATAATATAGGATATATAAATCGGGACAAGGTGTAAAGCCAATCAAATGGCGGGTTCCTTGGCAGGGTTTATACTATGTTTTTTCATTATGTTGTCCTCAACATCAGAAAAGCCTCCCTTTACGGGAGGCTTTTCTGTTAAATATGAAAAAGCTCCCCATATCGGGGAGCTTTAGGGCAGATAAGATATCAGACAAGGATAACTTCGCCAACATTGGAACGGCGGGGATCGAACTGACCATCCAGATCGTGGAAGTGGAAGCAGTGGAACTCACGAAGAGCACGTCCCTTATACTCGTAGCTGCGTGTGAAGCTCTTGTCCTTTGTGCAGACCCAGATCTCCTTATCATAGTAAACCAGGCCGGATTCGTCAGACTGGGGCTTCTTCATAATGAAGTCGACCTCGCGGTTGCCGTCGGTCAGAAGGTTAAGGAGCTGCTGTCTTGTCAGATCGAGCTCGACCTTATTTGTCTGGTCATATACTTTCATTGTACATTTCCTCCATTAAATTACAATCTTCTCTAAATCGAGAGAGTATTATTTCTAAATCAAATGATACCACAACTTAAATGAGAATGCAACAAAACATCTATAGATTATATTAACGTGACTATTGACAAAGATTATTAAATAAGTATATCATGTACTCGGACACCCCCGGGGGGTGTTGCACAGGAGGTATGAAATGAAACAGCAATATAATGTTACAGGTATGACCTGCTCGGCCTGCTCAGCTCATGTTGAGAAGGCGGTAAGCAAGGTTGGAGGCGTATCGGTTGTTGCCGTAAGCCTTATGACCAACAGTATGACGGTGGAATACGACGAAGCCGTCACAAACGATGCTGCGATCATCGAAGCCGTCGTGAGCGGCGGTTACGGTGCATCGGTCAAGGGCAGTGAGAAAAAGTCGGATGCCAAGGCAGCCGCTGAGGCAGCACATGCTGAAGAAGAAAAGCACCTTAAGCAGACAAGAAGCAGGCTTTTTATGTCTATAGCACTGCTCATTCCGCTTATGTATGTATCTATGGGACATATGGTAGGGCTGCCGCTGCCCGGTTTCCTTTCGGGCACACAGAATGCGGTATCCTTCGCCTTTACTCAGCTTCTGATAGCCATCCCCATCCTTATTCTTAACAGTCACTATTTCACCAACGGTTTCAAGCGCCTGTTCTCGGGTGCTCCCAATATGGACAGCCTTATCGCAGTAGGCTCGTCGGCTGCACTTGTATACGGCATCTTTGCCATCTACCGCATGAGTTACGGGCTCGGCGCAGGCAATATGGAGCTGGTGCATCAGTATCATATGGACCTGTATTTCGAAAGCTCGGCAATGATCGTAACTCTTGTCGGTGTCGGCAAGTATATGGAAGAGAAGAGCAAGGGCCGTGCAAAGGATGCCATTTCCAAGCTCATCGATCTTGCACCCAAGACGGCTACCGTCGAGCGCGGCGGAATTGAGGTAACTGTTGATGTTGCCGATGTTCTTCAGGGTGACATCGTCGTTATCCGTCCCGGCCAGAGCATCCCCGTAGACGGTGTGATCGTTGAGGGCCACTCGCAGGTAGACGAATCGGCCATTACAGGCGAGAGCATGCCCGTCGAAAAGACAGTCGGCAGCACGGCTATCGCAGCAACTATCAATAAGAACGGATTCTTCAAGTTCAAGGCGACACGTGTCGGCCAGGACACAACTCTGGCTCAGATCGTTGCCCTTGTAGAGGAAGCAAGCGCTTCCAAGGCCCCCATCGCCAAGCTGGCCGATAAGGTAGCCGGAATATTTGTTCCCACAGTTATGACCATTGCACTCATCACCGGAATCGGCTGGCTTGCTGCCGGACAGACTGCCGAGTTTGCTCTGTCCTGCGCGATTTCGGTCCTCGTAATATCCTGCCCCTGTGCTCTGGGTCTTGCAACTCCCGTTGCAATCATGGTCGGCACCGGTGTTGGCGCAAGAAACGGCATACTGATGAAGAACGCAGTTTCTCTTGAGACGCTTCACGGTATTGATACAGTGGTTCTTGATAAGACGGGCACGGTCACCGAAGGCGCGCCTCGTGTCACAGACATGATCTCGCTGGTAAGTGAAAAAGAGCTTATGACAGTAGCTGCAGCACTTGAGAACTCCAGCCAGCATCCTCTTGCCGAGGCTATCCTGCTCAAGGCAAAGGAAATGGGCATAAAGGTCAGGGACTGCGATAATTTCGAGACCATTGAAGGCATGGGCATTGCTGCATACCTGG
>JAFOHJ010000320.1 GCA_017421885.1 Clostridia bacterium | reverse complement strand
GTCAAAGCATTTCCCAAGAGGCCCCTCTCCCTCTTTTTTGCCTACGCAGGACGACCAGGCCAGCACATAGGCCGGCTTTTCAAAGAAATATACATCTGCCTTCCTCATTTCCCTACCTCACTCACATTCTGTCAGAGTATACGGCTATTATTTCATGATTTTCCGCCGATATGCACCCGACTTCGAAACTCCGCCTCCGCTTCGATTCATCCACCCTTTGGGATGTATACTTGACCCATAAACACCTCACCATACTATATCTTAACGGAGGAAACTATTATGACAAACTTCACAAACAACACATTCGCCCCTGTCGCACGCGAGGTAAGCCCCTTTATGACAAAGCCCACTCTCGACCGCATCATCAACGACCTTCGCGAAGGCGCTTCCTTCTCCGCCACCGCCGATGCATATTCCCGCGCAGGCGAAGGCGAGCTCAGCCGTGAGCTCTTCGAGCTTGCCTCTGTAAATGCATCCCTTATAAACGGAGGCAAAACGACCCTCCCCATCCATTGGGATGGCGTTGATTTCGAGCTGACTGCCCTCCTCTATGCGGATGACGAAGGCAACCTCGACTTCTTCTGTTTCCGCTGGGAGCCTCAGGACTGCAGCCGATATACCGAAAATCAGAGCTTCGATGATATCATCGCTTCCGAAACGCCCTTCGGCCAGCTGGTCGACCGCGAAGAGGGCTCCGGCCGCTTCTGGTACCAGGCAATCTACCTCCCCATTCTTTATACACCCGAGTTCTTCACCGCCGTCCTCTGTGGCGTGATCGAAGAGACCGCATATTACATCCAGCGCCTCGAAGAGGAATGCCGCATTTAAGCGGCATTCCCATTATCTTTTAAAAGGAGTGATAACATGACCGATCAGGCCTTCATCTATAAAGATGTATGGGAATATCATCTCACCGGCGACTCCGTTGCCATCTCGCGCTATAAAGGCAGCGAACGCGATGTTGTTATCCCACGCAAGATAGAAGGAAAAGCCGTGACCTCCATTGCCGCGGCGGCTTTTCTCGACTGCTCCTATATGAAAAGCATCATAATCCCCGACACCATTTACTATATCGGTGCGGCTGCCTTCAAAGGCTGCCGCGAGCTCTCGGCAGTTACCCTGCCCGACTATCTCAATTATCTGGGCGACAGCGCATTCTACGGCTGCCATGCCCTCGAGTCGGTCTCGCTGCCCGACAGCCTTTCTCTCATAGCCTCCTACACCTTCTGCGACTGTGTTTCGCTGGTGCGCGTGAAGCTTCCGAAAAGCCTGTCCTATATCGGCGACGGCGCCTTTTCTTCGTGTTTCCTTCTGAATCAAATCGCCCTGCCAGACACGGTTGAGTATATCGGTTATGAGGCATTTATGCTGACCGACCTCGACTTTGTTTCCTTCGGAAAAAGCATCCGCTATATCGACGAAAATGCTTTCGACAACTGCTCGTCTCTGCGCGAGGTATCTCTCCCCGAGGGTCTTGAGGAGTTAGGCAGCGAAGCCTTTGCCAACTGCACAGGCCTTATCCATGCATGCCTGCCACTTTCTCTCACATCGATTGGCGAAGATGCCTTTAACGGCTGCCCCTCCCTCACCATCTCGGCCCCCGCCGGCAGTTATGCAGCCGAATATGCCGAGCTGAACGACATAAACTATTCCTCTGTATCTCAGAGCTTCGATTTTGACCTTCCCTTTATCTGGGGATATGATCTTCTGCCCGACGACACACTAAGGATAACCCATTATCACGGCCAGAGCCGCTATGCCGCCATCCCTCCCTGGATACGCGGCAAGCGAGTTTCCTCAATCGGCAGTTCGGTGTTCTCGGGCTGGGAACCCGAAGACCCCGAAGATGGTGGCCTTATCATCATTATCCCCTCGTCGGTGCGCGATATCTCGGCAATGGCTTTTGAAGGCTGCCGCTGGATCGAGCGTTTCGAGGTCGAGCCTGAGAGCATCTGGTTCAGCTCACAGGACGGTGTTCTTTATGATGCCGCCTGCCTTACCCTTGTCCGCTTCCCCACCTATCTGCCCTACTACTGCCTTAATCTCCCCAGGATGCTGAAAACCATCGGGCCTTATGCCTTCAGCGGC
>JAFOHJ010000319.1 GCA_017421885.1 Clostridia bacterium | reverse complement strand
CGGTAAGATCAGATTCGCTGATCACCTACAGGAACTGCAAGTATTCCGTACCACCAGAGTACATAGGGAAACCGGTAAGACTACTGGTTTCTGACAATACCCTGCAAATCTATTGTAGCCATGTTCGGAATGTTCGATCTGATCGTCTGCAATCCTCCATATATCCCCACAGATGAGATCCCCACTCTTGATATTGAAGTGCAGCGCGAGCCGCATCTTGCTCTTGACGGAGGAAAAGACGGACTTGATTTATATCGTGCCATTTGTTCAAACTTCAAAGGTGCAGTCAAGGAAGGCGGCGTGATGATGTTTGAGGTTGGCCTTGGCCAGTTCGAGGATGTAAGAGATATCATGCTCGCAGCCGGTTTCGAGGATATAACCATTTTCAAGGATCTCACCGGTATCGAACGCGTGGTATGCGGAATGGTGCCTTACGAAGACGATGACTGTCCTGAAGAAGGGACAGAAGAAAATCGAACAAATGTTGCGAAAAATTAGTTGATGTGATACAATAGCCATATAGAGGATAGTGGAGCAGCGCTCCCGGATCCACTTGATAAATATAGAAAAATTATTTGAGGTGGGAAATATGGATAAAAAGAAAGCATTAGAAACTGCGCTTCAGCAGCTTGAGAAGCAATACGGCAAGGGTTCGGTCATGCGCCTTGGCGAGACAGCTGCCCTTAACATCGAGGCCGTTTCCACAGGTTCTATTTCTCTTGACGCAGCTCTCGGTATTGGCGGCGTTCCCAAGGGAAGAGTAGTCGAGATCTACGGCCCTGAGAGCTCGGGTAAAACAACTATTGCTCTGCACATCATCGCATCGGCTCAGAAGAAGGGCGGCGAGGCCGCTTTTATCGATGCCGAGCATGCGCTTGATCCTACATATGCCAAGGCTCTCGGAGTTGACACAGACAGTCTGCTGGTAGCTCAGCCTGACAACGGCGAGCAGGCTCTGGAGATCGCTGAGGCGCTTGTTCGTTCGGGCGCTATCGACGTTCTGGTAGTCGACTCGGTCGCGGCGCTTGTTCCCAAGGCTGAGATCGAAGGCGATATGGGCGACAGCTTTGTCGGTCTCCATGCAAGACTGATGTCGCAGGCCCTCAGAAAGCTTACAGGCGCCATCTCTAAGTCCAACTGTGTTGTTATTTTTATCAACCAGCTGCGTGAGAAGATCGGTGTAATGTATGGCAACCCTGAGGTTACAACAGGCGGCCGTGCGCTTAAGTTCTATTCGTCGGTCCGTATCGAGATCAGACGTGTCGAGCACATCAAGAATGGCACAACACTCATGGGCAGTCGCACAAGAGCCAAGGTAGTTAAGAATAAGATTTCGCCTCCCTTTAAGGAAGCTGAGTTTGATATCATGTATGGCGAGGGTATTTCCAAGGTCGGCGAGCTGGTCGATGTCGGCGTAAAGCTTGGTCTTGTTCAGAAGGCCGGCGCATGGTTCTCGATGGGAGATATCAGGCTGGGACAGGGCAGAGATGCCGCCAAGATTTGGTTTAAGGAGCATCCTGAAGAGGCTGATGCTCTGGAAGCAAAGGTCATGGAGAAGCTTCTTGCGGCTATGAAGAAGGAGCAGCCTAAGGACGAGGTTAAAAAGACGGCTGTACCGTCGGTATCTGCACCTGCACCTGAAAAGAAGGCAAAAGGCGCAGGAGTTGAGATTTTTGCCGATGATTTTGAAGACGACGAGGCATAAATCTGTTATAATATGAAAGACAAGAGGGAAAAGGCGCTTTCGGTAGCGGCAAATGTCCTGACATATAAGAACCGCAGCGCCGCAGCCCTCTATGATCGGCTTATAGAAAAAGAGATCGAAGAGGAAAATGCGGCATATGCCGTAGGCAGGCTCATCGAGCTCGGTTTCCTCAACGATGAGGAATACGGAAGGAATGTGGTGGAACAGTGTCGGGCCAAAGGCTGGGGAAAGATCAGGATCAGACAGGAGCTTAAAAAGAAGCAGCTTGATGACGATGTCATCGAAATGCTGCTCGAAGATTTTGAGCCTGATTATGAGAAAATGAAGAAAATGATCGCCTCAAAGCTTAAAGGAGAGCGCGAACCTGACAGGGCGTTGGTTGCCAAGATAGGTGCCAGCCTTGCCAGAAAAGGATTCAGCTGGGAGCAGATAAGAAGAGCTCTCAGCGAATATACAGATGAGTTGGAGGAAATGGAATAGTGGCAGAAAAGATTTTTTTGATTTCTCTGGGTTGTGCGAAAAACCTCGTAAACTCCGAGCAGATGCTGTCTATACTCGATAAAGAAGGCTACGAAATAGTCAAAACACCCGAAGAGGCAGACATTGCCATCGTAAATACCTGCGGCTTTATCGAGTCGGCTCAGAGCGAGGCTATCGAGGTTATCCTCAAGCTGGCAGCTCTTAAGCAGGAGGGTATCATTAGCGGTCTGATCGTAACAGGCTGTCTCACAGAACGTTATAAGAGCGAGTTTCTTAAAGAGCTTCCCGAGGTCGATGCGGCACTCGGCACGGGCAGTTATAACGATATCGCAGAGGCAGTCAAAGCTGTGTCGACCAATAAGAGAGGCGGAGAGTGGTTTAAGAACAGCTCGACCTGCGATTTCTCGGGCGACCGCTATCTGCTTACACCCTCTTACTATGCATATCTTCGCATATCCGAAGGCTGCGACAACAGATGTTCTTACTGCGTAATTCCTTATATCCGCGGCCGTTATCGTAGCCGTACGATGGAGAGTCTTATTGAAGAGGCAAAGAAGCTGGCTGAGAGCGGCGTAAAGGAGCTTCTGGTAATTGCTCAGGACATTACACGCTATGGTATCGACCTTTATGGAGAGAGGACCCTTTACAAGCTGCTCGAAGAGCTCTGTAGGATCGAGGGCATCGAGTGGATCAGGCTTCATTATATGTATCCCGACGAGATTGACGATCGTCTGCTCGAAACTATTCGTGACAACGATAAGATACTCAAGTATTTCGACCTGCCTCTTCAGCACGTAAATAATAAGGTGCTTAAGGAGATGAATCGCCGTGGTTCGGGTCAGCTCATCCGTGAGAGGATCACAAAGATCCGCGAGCTTATGCCCGATGCAGTGTTCAGAACCAGTATGATCGTTGGCTTCCCCGGCGAGACATGGGAAGAATATCAGGAGCTTTATGACTTCCTTGAAGAATATAAGCTTGAAAGAGCAGGCTTTTTCTGTTATTCTCAAGAGGAGGGCGCACCCTCTGCCAAGCGAGAGGATCAGATCCCCGAGGAGATCAAGGAAGAAAGACGCAACAGACTGTTCCTGCTTCAGGAGCAGATCATGAACGACTTCTCTTCTCAGCTCATCGGAAAGAAACTTAAGGTGCTCTGCTGCGGCATTGACGAAAGCGGCAGGCAGTACGGACGCTCTTATATGGACTCTGTCGATGTTGACGGTGTCGTATATTTTGATAACGAAGAAGTAGAGGAAGGCCAGTTTGTCACAGTCGAGATCATGGATGCTGTGGCAAGCGAGCTCTACGGAGAGGTAGTCTCGGAGGATTGATTTTTATGACCACGGCAAATAAAATCACGCTTTTCAGAATCATTCTTATACCCGTATTCATGTATATAGCCATCAGCCAGGGGGCACAGGGCAACCTGATTGCGCTGGCAGTTTTCGCACTGGCCAGTGTGACCGACTTTATTGATGGCTATATTGCAAGAAAGTATAATCAGATCACTGATTTCGGCAAGCTGGTTGACCCTCTTGCTGATAAGCTGCTGGTAATGTCGGCACTGCTGATCCTCTGCGAGCAGGGCGTTGTTCCTTCGTGGGTATGTATCGTTATTCTTGCCCGCGAGTTTACAGTTTCTTCTCTCAGAAGTATTGCTGCTTCCAAGGGCGTTGTTCTTGCAGCATCATTCTGGGG
>JAFOHJ010000318.1 GCA_017421885.1 Clostridia bacterium | reverse complement strand
CTCTGCGCAAGGCAGATGCAGACATGATCGAAGTTGAATAACCCACGGAGCATCAGCAGAAAGGAAAAGTAATATGAGCATAAAGATAGCGCTGGCGGGCAACCCCAACAGCGGAAAGACCACCCTCTTCAATGGTCTGACAGGCTCTAATCAGTATGTCGGCAACTGGCCCGGCGTTACTGTCGAGAAAAAAGAAGGCTCGCTCAAAGGCCACGATGATGTTATCATCCAGGACCTTCCCGGCATCTACTCCCTGTCGCCCTACTCTCTTGAAGAGGTAGTAACACGTACATATCTCGTCGGCGAAAAGCCCGACGGCATCCTTAATATAGTCGATGGCACAAATATCGAGCGTAATCTTTACCTCACAACTCAGCTCATCGAGCTGGGACACCCCATCGTTATAGCTGTCAACATGATCGACCTTGTCCGCAAGAACGGCGACAAAATCGATCTTAACAAGCTCAGCAAGGCTCTCGGCTGCGAGGTAGTCGAGATCTCGGCCCTCAAGAACGAAGGCTGTGTGGAAGCAGCCGAGATCGCCGCACGCAAAGCGCGTGCAGGCAGGCAGGGCAACCCTCCCCATGTATTTGTCGGCAGCGTCGAGCATGCCATCGCCCATATCGAAGAGTCTATCGAAAATATGGTAGACCGCGATTATCTCCGCTGGTATGCCATCAAGCTCTTTGAACGCGATGAAAAAGTGTGGGAAGAGCTTAATCTTGATCCCGAACTTCTGAACCATATCGAAGACCATATCGCCGACTGCGAGCGCGAGCTTGACGATGATGCCGAAAGCATCATTGCCGACCAGCGCTATGGCTTTATCGAGCGAGTTGTTGAAAAGGCTGTTACCAAGAAGGCAGCAAAGCACAGCATGTCGCTGTCTGATAAGATCGACAGCATCGTTACCCACCGTGTGCTGGCCCTTCCCATCTTCGCAGGCATCATGTTCCTCATGTATGCCATCGCAATGGGAAGCTACTCCTTCTCTATCGGCACAATGGGCACCGACTGGGCCAATGACGTCCTTTTCGGAGAGATCGTTCCCGGTATATTTGACTCTGTCCTCACCGGCCTCGGCGTAAGCGGCTGGCTGTATGACCTTATCATGAACGGCATTCTCGCAGGCGTAGGCGCAGTGCTCGGATTTGTCCCCCAGATCCTTGTTCTCTGCTTCCTGCTGGCTCTTCTCGAAGACGTAGGTTATATGTCGCGAGTCGCATTCATCATGGACCGCCTGCTCCGCCGCTTCGGCCTTTCGGGCAAGAGTATCATCCCCATGCTGGTAGCCACCGGCTGCGGCGTTCCCGGCATCCTCGCCTCCCGCACCATCGAGCAGGAGCGCGACCGTAAGATCACTGTTATGACCACAGGCTTTATCCCCTGCGGTGCAAAGATGCCCATCATCGGCCTTTTTGCAGGTGCAGTCTTCGGCAATTCGCCGCTGGTAGCCGCTTCGGCTTTCTTCATCGGTGTTGCCGCAGTAGTCATCTCTGGCGTTATCCTCAAGAAGTTCAAGGCGCTGGCCGGCAAGCCTGCCCCCTTCGTAATGGAACTTCCTACATATCACCTCCCCTCGCCCCGTAATGTCCTCCGCTCTACAATGGACCGCGGCTGGGACTTTGTAAAACGCGCAACAACTATTATTCTTGTCAGCTCCATCGTTCTTTGGTTCCTCCAGAGCTACGGCTTCACAGGCGGTTCCTTCGGTGTAGTTGAAGACAACAACCATTCGCTGCTGGCTACCCTCGGCAAGATGATCGCATGGATCTTCTATCCCCTGGGCTGGGCAGGTGAAATGGCCTGGAAGGCTGCTGTTGCCACGATCACCGGCCTTATCGCCAAGGAAGAGGTCGTTATGACCTTCGGCACACTCTATAATCAGGGCGCCGAGATTAGTGAAGCCGGCAATGAGATCTGGAGCATGATCGCTGCCGATTTCGGCCCCGTTCGCGCCTACAGCTTTATGATTTTCAACCTGCTGTGCGCTCCCTGCTTTGCGGCAATGGGTGCCATCAAGCGAGAAATGAATGATACACGCTGGACTGTTGCGACCATCGCTTATATGTGCGGTTTTGCATATGTCATCTCGATGATCGTATATCAGTTTGCAGGCCTTATGACCGGAGAAGCAAGCTTTGGCATCTTCACGGTCGCCGCTGCCGCCGCGCTTGCCGCACTTCTTTATCTGATCTTCCGCAAGGGCTATCAGGCTGACTCCAGACACAACACCGAGATATCGGCATCTGCCAGAAAGTAAGGAAATCTATGGGAGATATGATCGTGATCACAGTTCTTGCCGCAGTGGTCGGCATGGCTGTCCGTTCTCTAATAAAAGACCATAAAAAAGGCGGCTGCGCAGGCTGCTCAGGCTGCAAAAACGCGGCCAACTGCCCCAGCCGCATGGCGAGAGAGAAAAACTGAAAATCCTAATAAAGACAACCGGCCTATGGATCATAGGCCGGTTGTTTCGTTATGCATTATTAGCTTTTCCGTATACTTTAAAAAATCTCACGAGCACAAGCGGCATCGCACCAAGATATGCATAACCGCACACCGGGAAAATGACTGATATAAGCTCTTTAAAGCCTGCCAGGCTGCAGACAAATGCTGCTGCCCACAATGCAAGGACGATGGAACCCCTGCCATTTTCATTTCCAAACAGCTGAACTATCGCTCCGTACATACACGACAGCGCTCCACTGAACATTGCCGCCAGAAGAAGAAGTGTGTATGCCAGACCGAGCATCGGACTAAGCCTTTCGGCAAGAGCCTGCATGGGAAACACCGCTTCGCCGATCAGGCCGAAATACCTCTGCATCGAAAGAAGGATGCAGGCAAACATCATCAGCAGCTGCAGCGAGCCCTGAATTATTCCCTTTACTATCGTCTTCATATCGCGTGTCTTCTGCGCCACCGGCGCAAGAACTGCCAGCGAAGCAAGAATATTATATGAAAAGAAGGATAATGTCGACAAGAGCCAGTTACCGAGCAGAGGATTGTCGCTCTGCATCTCCGAGTCGGGCACCTGAGCCGGCTCAAGCCCGCCATAAGACCATATAGCTATGATCACTACCATGACAAGCAGGATGGGAACTACCGCCTGCGAAACGACCAGTATGCCTTTTATACCCTTCAGAGACAGAAGCGCCAGCAGAACTGTAAGAATGGCACTTCCCACAAAATAAGGGATCCCTAACAGCTGATTAAACAGGCTTCCTGCCCCGGCAAGCATGATGACAGTGACACCGAACAGAAAAAGAAGCGACATGCCGTTGAAAAAGGCACGGACAACTCTGTTTCCCTCACCCATTATGATACGGTCGATGGCAGTCGTTTTTTCACGCTTGGCAAGATACATAAAAATAAATCCAAAAGCAGCAAAAAGGGCGATAGACAGAAACATTCCCACAACTCCCATTTTGCCAAATACACCGAAGAACTGCATTATCTCCTGACCCGATACGAAACCTGCTCCCAGAAAGCTGCTTGTAAAGATCATTCCAAGCTGGCTCCTCTTCAAATCATCCATATCTATATTCCCCTTGAAAAATCCAGAATAAAAATATTATATCGCTCAAGCCAATAAAACACAACAAAAACAGCCTCCCCGATGGGAGGCTGCTGTATTAATTTTTAGAAATCCCAGACTGCGCTTTCAGACTGCTGTTCGTCAAGGACAAAGCTGATATCGTATACATAGCCATTCCTGTAGAAGGAAAGAGAAATAGTGTCGCCGGCACTGTATTGATTTCGCACATAGCAGGCCTCAGAAACTGTTCTTATCTGTATTCCGCCTAAGTGAGTTACGATATCTCCCTGCTGAAGACCTGCCTGCATGGCTGCAGAACCATCTGCAATACGGTCGACAAGCATTCCTCGGGGCAGGCCGTAGAAAGCACCTGCCAGCTGGCTTACAGTCCTTACCGAAACGCCTACAAGCGGCCTTCCCGAAACATATCCATTGTCAATAAGCTCTTCTACTATGGGTTTTACGGTGCTTACGGGAATGGCAAAACCAAGGCCCTCATAGCCGGTGGCCGATATTTTGGAAGATGTAACTCCCACTACCTGACCGTATTTGTTCAGCAGCGGTCCTCCCGAATTGCCCGGATTAATGGAGGCATCGGTCTGAATAAGGCTCATTACATTGCTGCCAACATTTATACGCCTGTCGGTGGCCGAAATGATGCCCGAGGTAACTGTTCCCTGAAGGTCAAGTCCGCCGGGATTACCAATAACGATCGCCGGCTCGCCGCTTCTGAGCTTTTCAGAATCACCGAACTCAGCAGGAATAAGTTTATCTGAGCACTGTACCTTAAGTACAGCTATATCAGTATGTTCGTCGGCACCGATAAGGATGGCCGGACAGTTCTCTCCGCCTTCAAGAACGACAGTTATACTGTCGCCGCCCTGAATCACATGATTATTGGTGACAATATATCCGTCTTCACTAAGGACTATGCCGGTGCCGGTGCCGCTGGAGGAGAAGTTGGAATAGCTCTCAGAAACCACTCCAACAACACTCTGCCTGCTCTTTTCCACCACCGAGCTCACATCATATGCCGTAATAAGAGGCTCGGTATCGGTATCGGGCTCTTCTATCTCAATAGAATATCCGCCCTTCTGCCCGTCATCGGTTTTTTCGGGAAGCTCGTCTGTTTTCTCCTGTTCTTCTCCGAGGGCAGTGAAGCGCTGCATTATACGCTCAAGGATATATGTGCCGCCCATGACACCGATAACTACTGAAAGAACGACCACACTTATGACAAACATAAATCCGATCATGCAGCCCTTGCGCGCGTTGCCTTTACGCCTTCTTGCAGCCAGGATCTCGTCGTAGCTCTTAAATTGAAAATCATTGTAATACTGATTATTATCGTAACCGGGATCTCTGGCCACTGATGTCACCTCTAAAAAAATTATACAGGGATATTGAAATGGAACTCGGTCTTTCCGTCACTGCTCTTTGCCGAAACATCGCCGTCATGTCGGCCGATTATTGTCTTGACTATATAAAGTCCCAGGCCGCTTCCGTTCGGATTGGCACCGCGGGATTTATCGCTCTTATAAAAGCGTTCGAAGATATATTTCAGGCTCTCGGGGTCTATCTCGCTGCCCGTATTAGGAATATTGAAGTGCAGCCTGCCGCTTTTCACTTCGGCATAGATCTTTATCTCGCCACCTTCATTAACGAACTTAAGCGCATTGTCGAACAGGTTATATACCACCTGAAACAGCGCATCGTGGTTTGCATTTACGCTGCAGGTGTCGGGAATATCGAGATCAAGATCAATCTTTTTATCATTGATCTTCT
>JAFOHJ010000317.1 GCA_017421885.1 Clostridia bacterium | reverse complement strand
GCATCGCGGACTGTCTTGTCGTCTGTGTCAACAGCTTCCTTGACTCTCATCATGGCATAGCCCTTGACTGCCTCGAACATCTCCTCGGGGAGCTGCATCGAGGGATATGTTGCCTTCTCAAGGCCGCACTCGCTCTGGATCTCGGAAACAAATGCGATGAGGCGCTTGATCTCTTCGTGGCCCTTTGCAATAGCTGTCAGCATCATGTCGTCGGGGAACTGGTCGGCACCGGCTTCGATCATAACGACCTTCTCGGCGCTGCCTGCTACTGTCAGAGTCAGGATGCTCTTTGCGCGCTGCTCGCTGTTGGGGCATACGATATACTCGCCGTCAGCATAGCCCATCTGGAGGCCGCAGATGGGGCCGTTCCAGGGAATATCGGAGATGGAGAGTGCGACCGATGTGCCGATCATAGCGGCAACTTCGGGAGAGTGATCATGGTTGACCGAGAGAACTGTGCACATGATTGTGACATCGTTTCTCATGTCGGAGGGGAAGAAGGGTCTGATCTGGCGGTCGATCATACGGGATACCAGAGTTGCCTTCTCGCTTGCACGGCCTTCGCGGCGCATGAAGGAGCCGGGGATGCGGCCTACAGCGTAAAGACGCTCTTCATAGTCAACGCCCAGAGGGAAGAAATCGATGCCGTCTCTGGGAGCCTTAGCCATTGTAGCTGTGCAGAGGACTGTTGTGTCGCCAAAGTAAACGAGGGCTGCGCCGTTAGCGAGGCCGGCTACCTTGCCGATCTCGACCTTGAGAGGTCTGCCAGCCAGAGTTGTTTCAAAAACTCTGTGCTTGGGGAATGTAGCATGTGTTACCATTGAGTTTTGTCCACCTTTCTGTGTGTTTTTTCTGTGGACTTGTCCTTAGCATTTGAACAGAACAAGGAGCCTTTTCCTTATACCGTTCAACTGCTAAAGCACAAGTCCCGTTAATGTGTTTACGTACTGCTTTACTGATAAATAAACTTTGAGGGGACAGCGACTGCGCTATCCCCTCGAAATCACATAAATTACTTACGCAGGCCGAGCTTAGCAACGATAGCGCGGTAACGCTCGATGTCGTTGTTCTGCAGATATACGAGCAGCTTGCGGCGCTTACCGACCATCTTCAGAAGGCCTCTTCTGGAGTGGTTGTCCTTCTTGTGGACCTTGAGGTGCTCGTTGAGCTCGTTGATGCGAGCTGTCAGGATAGCGATCTGGACCTCAGGAGAACCTGTGTCTGTCTCGTGCATACGTGTGTTAGCGATTACTTCTGTCTTCTTTTCCTTAAGAATCATGGTAGTTTACCTCCAAATATTATTTATATACCCGCTTAGCTGAGTCGAGGGCAAGGTAAATGCCGCGGTCAAACGCGGTAAATATCCCATGGACTAAGCACAGGGGCACCTGATATAGGATATCATAAGCAGGGGGTTGTGTCAATTGTTTTTGGCTGTGTAAAATGCCGAAAAAGCGGCATTCGCAGCCTTACTTTATCTCTATCTCGCCCGCAAGGTTCTTTGCGAACAGCTCTCTTACACCTTCTCGGCCCTCGGTGTTCGCAAGCGCCCACATGAGCTTGGTGACGGCAGCCTCCGAAGTCATATCATAACCCTGGATAACGCCGCTTCCCAATGCCTTCTGGCCTACTTCATAAACCGAGAAGTCGGAACGCTCGTAGAGGCACTGCGAGCATACTACAACCGGCACGCCCTTCTCGGCTGCATACTGCAGGCGGGAGGTGAAGTCGCGGCGGATAAACTGAAGTCCGCCTGCGCCGAAGGCCTCGATAATGATGCCCTTGGCTCCGCTGTCGATAAGCATATCGATGATGCGGGGGTTGGTGCCGGGGGTGAGCTTGAGCAGGAAGACCTCGGTCTCAAGATTTTTGTTGAGTGTGGGCTCGCCCGAGCAGTCGGGCAGATATTCTTCGTGAATAACAAGGCCCGACGAGTTTATTGTGCCCACGGGAGGATAATTTACACTCTCGAAGGCATTAAAGCCGCTGGTGCGGACCTTAACGGCGCGGCAGCCCAGCATGATCTTGCGGTCGAAGGCCACAAAGATGCCCCTTCTGCCGCTCATGGCCATGGTGAATGCCGAGATAAGATTAAATACACCGTCGGTCAGAGGAACCGAGATGGGCACCTGCGAGCCGGTGAAAACAACGGGAATGGGAGGATTCTGCACCATAAAGGTCATCATGGATGCGGTATAGGCCATGGTGTCGGTGCCGTGGGTAACAACGATACCGTCGAAGCCTTCAAAGCCTTCATAGATGGCATTGGCGATGATCTTCCATTCTTCAGGCTGGATATTGGAGCTGTCGAGGGTCAGAACTTCCCTTACCTCAAGCTCGAAATCCATGGGCGCGAGGCCCAGATGGGACAATATTTCATTGCTTCCCTGAGGGGCAAGGCCATCCTCAGTGGGTGCCGAGGCGATGGTGCCGCCGGTGGTAAGCATCAGGATCTTTTTCATACTCAGTTACACTCTCCTTGTGTATTCTCTATCTGAAATATACCATAACAGCGTTGATTTCTCAAGCAGTATTCCCTTTTATTGTTGACCCGGTGCAAGCCGGGGCGGTATAATAAAAACATAAAACCATAACTCTTACGGAGGTAATAAATCATGGATATCAAAGAAAGAGCCCTTAAGGCCCATGCCGAGTGGAAAGGCAAGCTGGAAGTCCGCACAAAGTGCCCCATTGAGTCGGCCGAGGACCTGACCATCGCCTATACACCCGGCGTTGCAGAACCCTGCCTCAAGATCAAAGAAAATAAAGACCTGCAGTATACTTATACAGGACGCGGCAACACGGTTGCGGTCATCACCGACGGTACGGCTGTTCTCGGCCTCGGCGATATCGGCCCTGAAGCCGGCATGCCCGTAATGGAGGGCAAATGCGCTCTGTTCAAGGCTTTTGCCGACATTGATGCTATTCCCATCTGTGTTCGATCCAAGGATGTCGATGAGATCGTCCGCACAGTCGAGCTGATTGCAGGCTCCTTTGGCGGCATCAACCTCGAGGATATCTCGGCTCCTCGCTGCATCGAGATCGAGCGCCAGCTCAAGGCCAAGTGCGACTGCCCTGTTTTCCATGACGACCAGCATGGCACAGCCGTAGTCGTTTCGGCTGCCCTCATCAATGCATGCCGTCTGACCAGCAAGAATGTCCATGACCTCAAGGTAGTTATAAACGGCGCAGGCGCTGCCGCTCTGGCCATCGCCAAGCTTCTTATCTCCATGGAGGTAGGCGACCTTATCCTCTGCGACAAGTTCGGCCTTCTCTATGACGGCAATCCCGACATGAACCCCGAGCAGGCTCTTGTTGCCCGTCAGTGCAACCGCAATATGGTCAAGGGCCGCCTGGGTGATGCCATCAAGGGTGCCGACGTATTCATCGGTGTATCTGCCCCCAACTGCCTGACAGCCGAGCAGGTTGCCACAATGGCTCCCAAGGCCGCTGTATTCGCAATGGCTAATCCCGTTCCCGAGATCATGCCAGAAGAGGCAAAGAAGGGCGGAGCCTATATCGTAGGCACCGGCCGCAGCGACTATCCCAACCAGATCAACAATGTTCTGGCCTTCCCCGGCATTTTCCG
>JAFOHJ010000316.1 GCA_017421885.1 Clostridia bacterium | reverse complement strand
GATGCCGGTGGCATGATAGTTTTCGGGGGCAACGCCGTCTTTTACTACTGCCGCCAGCTTAGCATCGGGGGCTGCGGCAAGAATATCGGAATTGAAATCAGGCTCGGTATATGTGATATGTTTAAAGCTCATATGTAACACCTCTTTGTTTTTTATTTATTGTACCACGAACTGCCGGTTTGGAAAATGCCTCGAGATTAAAATATCTTTAATTTTCCATATACTGCTTTGAAGAATCAATAATATTTGGTATAATCATTTCATAGACATGATAAATCAGGAGGAAACTATGCCTATTTACCTTGAAGAATATATTGCCGATGGCCTCAGCCATCCTCTGTTTGTAAGGCAGTGGCTGCCCGACGGTGAGATATTTGGTCTCGTCCAGATCTGCCACGGCATGGCCGAGCACAGCCGCCGCTATAAAAAGCTGGGCAACTTCCTTGCCGAGCAGGGCTATGCCGTCTTCTGCCACGACCACCGCGGCCACGGCAACACTCCCCTTGCAGGCGAGCCCCTCGGCTTCTTTGCCGAAAAGGACGGCTGGAACACAGTCTGCCAGGATGCCCTTGATATAGGCGCCATTTTCCGCGCCCGCCACCCCGAAGGCCCCTTTATCCTCTTCGGTCACAGCATGGGGTCATTGGTGGCATCCGATATCGCTGCCCGCGAAGACGGCAGCTGCTATGACGGCTTTATCCTCTGCGGCTCCCCCTCGCCCAACAAGGCTGCCCCTGCAGGCCGCGCCCTTGCCGATGCCTTCTGCAAGATCGGCCTTTCGCGCAAGGCCAACAACGTCCTCAATGCCGTTGCCTTCTCCGATGTCAACAAGCTCTTTGCCAAGGACGATTCTCCCCATGCATGGCTGACATCCGACAAGTCGCACCGCGAAAACTATTCCCGCGACCCCCTCTGCGGCTTTGTCTTCACATCCCGCGGATTCTATGACCTCTTTGACGGCATCTGCCGCGTAAGAAGCGATATCTGGGCCCTGACCACCCTCTGCAAGCCTTACCTGCTCATTTCGGGCGAGCTTGACCCCATCGGCAACTGCGGAAAGGGCGTACGTTGGATCGAGGATCAGCTTAAGGAAGTGGGACGCGACGTAAAGTGCATCCTCTATCCCGGAAAGAGACATGAGATCCTCAATGAGACCGACAGCTATATGGTATATGACGATATTCTTAATTGGATAAAGGAGATCGAATAATATGGAAAAGAAGTATATCCTTGCGATAGACCAGGGCACCACCAGCTCGCGCGCCATCCTTTTTGACCGTGAGGGCAAGGTAGCCTCGGTGGCTCAGCACGAGTTCACACAGATCTTCCCCCAGGACGGCTGGGTAGAGCATGACCCCATCGAGCTCCTCTTCAGCCAGACCATCTCCATTGCCGAATGCTGCCGTCAGATCGGCGCGACTGCTGCCGACATCGCCGCAGCCGGCATCACCAACCAGCGTGAGACCACCGTTCTCTGGGATAAGGAGACTGGCAAGCCGGTGTATAACGCCATCGTATGGCAGTGCCGCCGCTCGGCCGACTTCTGCGAGGACCTCATCGCCCGCGGCCTTGCCGACACCGTCACCGAAAAGACCGGCCTTATCATTGATGCCTATTCCTCGGCAGGCAAGGTGAGATGGATCCTTGAGAATGTTCCCGAAGCACGCGAGCTGGCCGCGCAGGGCCGCCTGCTTTTCGGCACCATCGACACATGGCTCATCTGGAACCTTACCGGCGGCAAAAGCCATGTAACCGACTATACAAACGCATCCCGCACGATGCTCTATAACATCAACGACCTGTGCTGGGACAAGGAGCTCTGCGACATCGTGGGTGTTCCCATGGATATCCTGCCCGAGGTACTTCCCTCCTCAGCCGAGTTCGGCATCATCGCTCCCACTCGCGGCCTCGAAGACCTTGCAGGCGTTCCCATCCTCGGCAACGCCGGCGACCAGCATGCCGCCCTCTTCGGCCAGTGCTGCTTCGAGCCGGGTCAGGCCAAGAACACCTACGGCACAGGCTGCTTCCTGCTGATGAACACAGGCGACAAGCGTGTACGTTCGCAGAACCGCATGATCTCCACCATCGCATGGGGCCTTGACGGTAAGGTTGAATATGCCCTGGAGGGCAGTGTTTTCAATGCCGGCTCGGTCATTAAGTGGCTGCGCGATGACCTGAGGATCATCGAGACCTCGGCCCAGTGCAGCGACCTTGCCGCATCGGTAAGCGATGCCGGCGGACTCTATATCGTTCCCGCCTTCACCGGTCTTGGCGCGCCCTACTGGGATATGTATGCTCGCGGCGCAATGTACGGCATGTCCCGCGCTACCGGCAGACCTCAGATCGCCCGCGCCGTCATCGAGGCCATCGCATATCAGGTCAAGGACCTTATCGTAGCCATGGAAAAAGACAGCGGCATCATGCTGGGCGAGCTTCGTGCCGATGGCGGTGCAAGCCAGAGCGATGTGCTCATGCAGTTCCAGAGTGACCTTCTGAATGTTCCCATCGACCGCCCCGAGAGCGTTGAATCGACTGCCCTTGGTGCAGCTCTCTTTGCCGGCCTCAGATGCGGCTTCTGGAATAACATGGATGAGGTCAGATCTCTCCGTAAGAGCCAGCGCGTCTTCACACCCTCGATGGACGAAGACAGCCGTAATGCAAAATATAACGGTTGGCTCAAGGCGGTCGAATCCACCATCGCTCACGCCGACAGATAATTATGGAAAACTTCTTTTATATCATAGAGAATGTCCCCGATGGGATTGGCTTCAGGCATTTTGACTCGTTCCATATCACATGGCTGATCATATCGCTGATATGTGTCGTCATCGGCTGCTTGGTCTATTGCAGACTCGGCAGCCGCGGACGCGACACCATGCGCAAAGCTTTGGCTGCGCTTATAATTCTCGACGAGGTTTTCAAGATGTGGCTGCTCTGGACCATCGGCACATATCCCATTGATTACCTCCCTCTGCATCTCTGCAGCATCAATATATTCGTAATAGTCTATCACGCATGGAAACGCTCGGATTTCTGGGGACAGTTCCTCTTTTATCTCTGTAGAATGTAAAATAAATATGAATAAAGGCAGGAAATGTTCCGTTTTCGTTCCGAAAATTTACCGCCGATGTTCCGTTGACAATTCCGTTTTTATGTGATATAAT
>JAFOHJ010000315.1 GCA_017421885.1 Clostridia bacterium | reverse complement strand
CTCGAGCTCCAGAAGGAGGATATCTTCGGCATCCCCGGTGTTGTAACAGCCATTGCCTTCGCTCTGCAGGCTCTGACAGAGAAGGGCGATAAGATCCTCATCAACAACCCCGTCTATAATCCCTTTGCATCCACAATTAAGGCTCTGGGCCGTGAGGTAGTCGCATCCTCCCTCAAGTGCGAGGGTACAAAGCGCGTTATGGACTTTGAGGACATCGAGGCAAAGCTCAGAGAGGGCGTTAAGATGATGATCCTCTGCAACCCACATAACCCCATCGGCCGCGTATGGACAAAGGGAGAGCTTGAAAAGCTTGCTGATCTCTGCAAGAAGTACGGCGCATATATCTTCTCCGATGAGATCCACTCCGATATCTGCTACGGCGGACACAAGCACTGCTCGGTCCTGACCGTTTCCGACACGGCACGCGAGATCTCGGTGTGCGCAATGGCACCCTCCAAGACTTTCAATATCGCCGGACTCAAGGCCTCAATGTTCATCATCAAGAACCCCGAGCTGCGCGACAGGGTCAAGACCTGTGTGAACTCCTTCCATGTCGGCATCGACCTGTTGGCCTATAAGGCTGCCGAGGTCTGCTATGGCTGCGGCGCACAGTGGGTGGACGAGCTGAACGAATACCTCTACGGCAACGCAAAGTTCGTCACAGAGTACTGCGAGAAGAACCTGCCCAAGGTAAAGACCTTCGTTCCCGAGGGAACCTACCTCATGTGGCTGGATTTCTCGGCCTACGGCCTCACTCAGGAAGAACTTATGCTCAAGCTTAAGAGCGAAGCCAAGGTCGGCCTCAACAACGGCGCCGACTATGGCCCCGAGGGCGTTGGATTTGCCCGCATGAACATCGGCTGCCCCCGATTCCTGCTTGAAAAGGCAATGGATCAGATCAAGGCCGCCTTTGACAAATAAAAAGAGAGCTGCCGGAAGCACTTCCGGCAGCTCTTTCTGCGTTTATGGCTCAGATTATCTTTGTGGTCCACTTGCTGCAGTCCCACACATCGGTGACGATGTCGCGGTAGAACTCGGGCTCGTGGCAGATGAGGAGGATGCTGCCCTTATAGGCCTGAAGGGCGCGCTTGAGCTCGTCCTTGGCATCCACGTCGAGGTGGTTCGTGGGCTCGTCGAGAAGCAGGATGTTGCTCTCGCGGTTTATGAGCTTGCAGAGGCGCACCTTTGCCTGCTCGCCGCCAGAGAGAACGCGCACCTGGCTCTCGATATGCTTGGTGGTAAGGCCGCATTTTGCCAGAGCGGCACGGACCTCCTGCTGGGTGAGGCCGGGGAACTCACGCCAGATCTCGTCGATGCAGGTGGTGGCATTGTCATAGCTGCCCTCCTGCTCGAAATAGCCGATCTGAAGGTTGTCGCCAAGGCTTACGCTGCCCGAAAGGGGAGGGATGAGGCCGAGGATGCTCTTGAGAAGGGTGGTCTTTCCGATGCCGTTTGCGCCGACGAGGGCGATCTTTTTGCCGCGCTCCATGCCCAGATCAAGGGGCTTGGAAAGGGGAGAGTCGTAGCCGATGACGAGGCCCTTTGTTTCAAAGATCATCTTGCCTGCGGTGCGGCCCACCTTGAAGTTGAACTCGGGCTTGGGCTTTTCGGCGGCCAGCTCGATGATCTCCATCTTGTCCAGCTTCTTCTGGCGCGACATGGCCATGTTTCGTGTGGCGACGCGGGCCTTGTTGCGGTTAACGAACTCCTTGAGCTCGCGGATCTCCTGCTGCTGGCGCTCGTAGGCCGCCTCGACCTGCGCCTTCTGAACGGCATAGACCTCGCGGAAACGGTCGTAGTTGCCCACATAGCGGGTGAGCTTCTTATTCTCCATATGATAGATGAGGTTTACGACCTCGTTTACGAAGGGGATATCGTGGGAGATGAGGATGAAGGCGTTTTCATACTCCTGCAGATAGCGCTTTAGCCATGCGATATGGTCCTCGTCGAGATAGTTGGTGGGCTCGTCGAGGAGAAGGATCTCGGGTTTCTCGAGCAGCAGCTTGGCAAGGAGCACCTTGGTGCGCTGGCCGCCCGAAAGGTCGCTTACGTCATGGTCGAGGCCGAGGGAGAGCAGGCCGAGGGCGCGGGCGACCTCTTCGACATTGGAGTCGATCATATAGAAGTCGTGGGCATCCATAAGGCCCTGGATCTCGCTGAGCTCGTCAAGGAGGGCATTCATCTCGTCGCCCTCTGTGGTGCCCAGCAGGTCGCAGATCTCGTTCATGCGTGCCTCGAGGCCGAAGAGCCACGAAAAGGCTGAGCGCAGCACATCGCCTACGGTCATGCCCGGCTCCAGCGCGGCGTGCTGGTCGAGATAACCGGCGCGGACGTTGCGCGACCATTCGACCTTGCCCTCGTCGGGCATAAGCTTGCCTGTGACGATATTCATAAAGGTGGATTTGCCTTCGCCGTTTGCGCCGACGAGGCCGATATGCTCGCCTCTGAGCAGGCGGAAGGATACGTCCTCGAAAATGGCGCGGTCGCCAAAGCCGTGGGACAGGTGTTCTACGTTCAAAATGCTCATAAAAGGGCTCCTGTTTCAGGTTATTTTGATGAATAGACCGTGCATGGTTATGCACAGGATGTGTACTGTAAAAAAGCTCCGTCAAGGGATATGACGGAGCTTTGGAGCTGGTGACGTGACTCGAACACGCGACCTGCTGATTACGAATCAGCTGCTCTACCGACTGAGCTACACCAGCATATGAAGTTATCAGCCTTTAAATTATAGCTGAAAAGGCATAGGTTGTCAATGAGAAGTTTGGAGTGGGGCCTCTGTTGGAAGCGGCCGGGAAAACGGCGTGAGATCCTTCGATTCCGCTTCGCTCCACTCAGGATGACAATTTATTTTTGGCCGAATCATAGTGTCATTCCGAGCGTAGTCGAGGAATCTCACATAAGGATAAAAATTACATCTTGATTCCACCAGCAGGCATGGAGGGATATGGTGGTTTTCAGCAAACACACCGCACCATCACCCGTCAGCTATCGCTGCCACCCTCTTCACCGAAGAGGGCAAACTTGGCTCTCCCAGAGGGAGAGCCAAGACAACTCTGCTTTTGTTTAATCAATAACGCCGATCTCTTTATAATACTTCTCTGCGCCGGGATGGAGGGGAAGCTCGGCAATATCACGGACGG
>JAFOHJ010000314.1 GCA_017421885.1 Clostridia bacterium | reverse complement strand
GACGATAATTCCTGCGCCAAGGGTCTTGCCCTTTCGCTTATCGCCTGCATGGCCTGCATACCCCTGATAGTTTATCTTGTAGGAACCTTCTATTGATCCCCTGAGGAGGCCGCCCGGGCAGCCTCCCCTATATCAAACAGCGATGCCCAGCGGCCGCTTTGCATCGCCATCTAACAGATTATATGCCGCAGATGCCGTTCAGGTGCCGGCGGACAATAATAAAAAATAAAAACAGACAGCTTGAAAGGAGCTTTTATCATGGCTAAGCTTTCTCCCTCTATCCTCTCTGCCGATTTTGCCAACCTCGAGCGTGACATCGCTCTGGTTCACAATGCAGGCGCCGACATGATCCACGTCGATGTTATGGACGGACATTTTGTTCCCAACATCTCTATCGGTGTTCCTGTTGTAAAGTCGCTTCGCAAGGCTACCGAAGCCTTCCTCGATGTTCATCTGATGATCTCTCAGCCTGAAAAATATATCGACGCATTTGCCAAGGCAGGCGCCGACCTTATCAATATCCATTATGAGGCTGAAGGCGATATGGCCGAAATGGTCAAGCATATCAAGGAACTGGGCAAGAAGGCGGCTATCACCATCAAGCCCGCAACCCCCGCGAATGTACTCTTCCCCTATCTGCCCATGCTCGACATGGTACTCGTCATGTCGGTAGAACCCGGTTTTGGCGGCCAGAGCTTTATGCCTGACTCGCTCACCAAGGTCAAGGAGCTTCGCGCAGAGATCGACCGTCTCGGCCTCAAGTGTGAGATCGAGATCGACGGCGACATCAACCTTCAGAACGCTCCCGAAGTAGTAGCCGCAGGCACTGATATTCTCGTTGCAGGATCTGCTGTATTCAATGCCGAAGATGTAGCACAGCGTGTAGCTGAGTTTAAAAAGATCTGATTTTTTCGAAAGGCTTCCGGATGGAAGCCTTTCTTTTTTTGTTTAAAATCTTGTAGCTATGTATTTGCTGCTGCAGGACCTTGGAGAATATTCCCAAAGATCAAGCCTTCCCGATTTAATGAAATAGTCACTGTCTTTTATTATCCCGCTGTCGGCAGCGCCAAGATTTTCGATTATCGACAGCTTCACCTTCATCTTCTCAGGAATTATCGATTTTACATACACGGATACAGCCTCTCCGATCTTAATTCCCGGTCGGTTTTCGGCTAGGCCCGACAGATTAGGGGTAAGTTCTATAAATGCTCCATAGCTTTCGATGCTCCTTACTATACCTATTCTTGTCTGCCCTGCACTTATTCGGGCGGCATTCTCCTCCCATGTGCCCAGAAGCTCTCTATGGCTCAGCGTTATGCGGTCTAATTCCATACCTGTAACTGCGGCGTATATCTCCTGCCCCGGCCTGAACCGATCAGCTGAATGTGTTATCCTCGACACCGATATATTCTCCACACCTATCATCGATATGATTCCGCATCCGATATCAACAAAAGCTCCAAACGGCTCCAGATGGGTGACAATACATCGTATTACATCACCCGGTATTAGTTGATTTTTATAGTATTCCAGCGCCTCCTGCTGGGCAAGTCGGCGTGAGAGTATGTATCTTTTTCCTTCTTTCGCCATCACTTTGAAACACACCGTCTTGCCCACTCTTGAAATGACGGCAATATCACGCGTCCTTCCGCTCTTCAGCCCGAGAGCCGTTTCAGAATATGGGATCATGCCTTCAAAGCTGCCGCCAATATCAACGATGAGATCTCGCCCGGGTGTACATGACATAGCGGTTCCTTCGATTATATCTCCGTTTCTCATTGCTATAGCAAGCCTGCCATGATCGGCACATACTGCTTTTTTCTGCAACCCCTCGGGCAAATACCCTCCCTGTGACATATCGTTCCTCCTTAAAATGTCTTCATCACAGAATATATATGCAAAAAGGAAGCAACATTTGCTTTATTTTCTTTCCAATAACGCTTTGTTGTGCTATAATTAAATGTAATTAGTTCGATAAAGGAAGGTGTGCAGCAAAATGGATATTCATGTTGGCGATACTCTTGTAATGAAAAAGCCGCATCCATGCGGACAGCACAATTTTGTAGTCCTTCGCGTCGGCATGGACTTTCGTCTGCGCTGCTGCGGCTGTTCACACGAGTTTATCATCCCCAGAGTCAAGGCAGAAAAGAACATAAAGCAACTCATAAAATCTGAAGAAAACGGTGATTGATATGAAAAAGATCCTTTTTGTTATTGACATGCAGAATGATTTTGTAGACGGTGCCCTTGGAACCAAAGAAGCCCAGGCTATCCTTCCCGCTGTTATAGAGAAGGTAAAATCTTTTGACGGACGCGTTATTTTCACCCGTGACACTCATTCAAAAAATTATCTTGAAACTCAGGAAGGCAAAAAGCTGCCGGTCGTTCACTGTGTCAGAGGAACAGATGGATGGCAGATCGTCCCCACCCTTGATGACCTTCGTCTTGACATAGGTGCGCTCTGCATTGATAAGCCCACCTTCGGCTCTACCGCTCTTATCGAGCTGCTTCAGGCTGAATACGGCCCCAACCCCGGCCTTTCCTTTGAGCTTATCGGCGTATGCACCGATATATGCGTCATTTCCAATGCTTTGCTGCTTAAGGCAGCCTTCCCCGAAGTTCCTGTCACCGTTGACAGCAGATGCTGCGCCGGTGTAACACCCGAAAGCCACGACAATGCTCTGAAAGCTATGGCAATGTGCCAGATTGAGATAATATGACAATACTTAAAATCATTCCCACCAACCCCTATGCACTTCCCGATGAGGTGACCTATCGCCGCATCGTAAATCATGTAGTAAAGGTTTTTCCAAAATGCGAAATTGCCGAAGGAATCAGCCAGCTGCCTCAGTTTGTTGACTGCGGCGACGATCTTGAGGGTGTATCCTGCCCTCTATGCGGAGCCGAGCTCGACAGCGACGACTGGTCGCTGCTCATGGATGCCTCCTATGATGATGAAGGTTTTTCAGATCTCAAGATCGTCACTCCCTGCTGCCATAAGGCATCGACACTTAACGACCTTGAGTATAATGCTCCCTGCGCCTTCTCGTGCTTCGAAGTGGATATAGCCGACCCCAAAAAGATCCCTCCCACTCTCCTCAAGGATCTCGAGGCCATCGCCGGCTTCAGGTTTCAGACCATAGTAGCCGAATATCAAGATTAATAAATAAGCCGTATGGAACTATTTCCATACGGCTGTTTTTATGCTCTGTTTTTCTTTTCGAAGTATTTCGTACGCCAGAAGGCAACGGCCAACTGTACTGTCCATGTAACTGCCTCTGCCCACGCAATAGACATATTGCCAAATACAGGCTTCATGGCATAGGAAAGGGCGATCCTGAGGCCAAGCGAAGCGATCTGTGCTCCGCTGGTAAACTTCATGTCGCCAAGCCCTCTGAGATAGCTGGAATATGTGTTGCCCAGGCCCGTCATTATATAAAATGGGCCAAGTATGCGGAAGAACCTTGTTCCTATATCAACAGCTTCCTGCGAAACACCGAACAGCGAAACCATCTTTCCGCCTATCATTACGACTATGAGGGTAAGAACCAGCGATACTCCTCCAATAAGCCGCAGGCCTACACGCAGCGACTCGCGTACACG
>JAFOHJ010000313.1 GCA_017421885.1 Clostridia bacterium | reverse complement strand
TCCGGCCGCCTGAATGCCGGCGGCACTGCCCGACAGAGCGTCGCTCTGCGGCAAACTGATTCAGGCGTCACAGGGTGACGCAACGATTAGTATACAAGATCCTTCAGCAGAAGTGTGACCAGAATATTGCTCTGGATATCGCTGGCAAAAGCAACTATCGCACAATCGCACTCGGCAACTCCTATGCGCCTGAGAACATTCTCATCCTGAATATTCGCAGTCATTGCTTGAGTGACCTCGTCGGCTACAGCATTAACCTGCTGTTCGCTTCGGTCAACCGCTATGACCTCATTACCGAGAACCGAGAGTTCTCTCGCCAATGCCGACCCAAATCTTCCAAGGCCAATAACTACGAAGCTTTTCATATTTTTCTCCTATCCAATGATAACTTTACCCTCAGGAAGCTTTATGCTCTCATCGGGCGTACTCCTCATAAGCGCCGTCATTCCGACTGTGATTATACCTACTCTGCCCAGAAACATTAAAATGACCAACAGGACCTTTGATGCTGTTCCCAGCATCGGAGTAAGCCCCATACTGAGTCCGACAGTGGCAATTGCTGAAATACATTCAAAAAGCGCGGCCTCAAACACGATCCCTTCCAGCATCGAGATCACAAGTGCACCCATAAAAGCAGAAAAAGCAGCAAGGAAAAATAAACTCATTGCATCAGACACCGCCTTTTCAGAAATCGATCTGCCAAAAATCTCGATTCTTTTTCGCCCCTTAAGAGCGCTCACTGCAGAAAGTGCCAGAACGGTAAATGTAGTTGTCTTAATTCCCCCGGCTACCGATCCGGGTGAGCCACCGATAAACATAAGCACCATCGACACAGCCCTCGATGCCGAAGTCAGCTCACCTTGGCCGATATGATCAAATCCCGCTGTTCTGACTGTGACAGACTGGAAAAACGACTGTACAATACGAGATATTACTCCACCCTCTATAGAGTCGCCATTAAACTCAGTAACGAAAAAAACTGCAGTTCCACCCAAAAGAAGTATTATAGTTGTCAAGAGCACCAGTTTAGTGTGAAGCGAGAGTTGCCAAACCTTTCTCTTTCCCAGACGAACCTCATTGAACTCGTTCCATACATAAAAACCAATTCCGCCCACAATTATGAGGCAGGAAATTATCAAAAGTATTGGAATATTATTTTTGTAAGGGATAATGGATGCAAACTTACCCCCGATCCCCAGATTATCAAATCCTGCATTACAGAAAGCTGAAACCGAAACAAATATTCCTCTCTCCAAAGCACCCCACAAACCGAACTCAGGGATAAAGCAAACCGTCAGCAACAGTGCCCCCGCTCCTTCAAGCATAAAAGTTCCTTTGATTATAAGCATCGCAAAGCGAACTATACCTGCCGACTCGTCAAGATTAAGCGATGTGCTCAAAAGTATCCTCTCACCCATGCTTATTCTTCTTCCAACCACCAGTGCGACAATTGCTCCCAGCATCATAACTCCAAGTCCGCCTATCTGGATAAGGGCAAGGATTATAAGTCTACCCCAAAAACTCCAGTAAGTAGCGGTATCCACCACCGAAAGGCCCGTGACACAAGTGGCAGACGTTGCTGTAAAAAGAGCAGTGAGCAAATCGGCTGACCCTACTCCCTGTTTCGCAACAGGAAGCATCAGCAAAAAAGTTCCCACCGATATGACCGCAAAAAAGGCAAATGTGATCGTTTTTACTCTACCAATCAAGCCAAGTTTATTCTGTTTTATATCATATACAGGTTTCATCATAAAATAAAAAGGTATAAAATAGGCCAAACTTCTTCATTGATGAGTATATCACATGATTTTTCAAGATGCAAGTTTCCCAAATAACGTGAAAAATCCCACAGGATCTGAACCGATCCTGTGGGATTGTTTATTTATGCCAGAACGTCTACCACGCGGTAGAAGAGCAGCTCGTGTACCTTAAAGACGGTCTCGGGATCACCTGTGAAGGAAACTGTTCTGGGAGACAGACGTACTACGCCGGGAACCAGCGAAGCTGTGTCGGCCATATTGGAATCCTTGAAGTCGATCTCCATTGTGAGGGGGTTGGGGCATTCGATGGGCTTGATCTCGTCGATACGGGCAAGGGCAGCCTTTACGCCGTTATAGATCAGCTCGCGCGCTACTGTGGGATGGATCGAAACTGCCGAGAAACGGCTGCGGCCTTCCTTGACGATGACCGCTTCCATATTGGGAACAAATGCCTTGCACTCTTCTGCCAGAGCCTTATCACCTATGCAGGCAACCAGAGGTACGCCATAGAAGCCGGCTACAAGGCCGTTGGCTACTGTTTCGGTGTTCATTGTAACGCCGTTGAAACGAAGGTTATAGATCTTGCCGCCGTTATAGCAGTGGTCGATAACGCCGCCCAGTGTCAGACCGGCGCCGGCATGTCCGAAGGAGATGTATGCATCAAAGCTGGAATCGATGCCCTCCATCTGCAGGCTGCTGCGCATAGCGCCCGAGATCAGCTTACATCTGGGATCCATATCCTCGATGATAAGATTTTCCATGTCGCCATGTCCGTCGCAGACATATACTTCATCATAACCCGAGTCGAAGCAGGCGCGGATAGCGGCATTTACATCCTCAGCAAGGCGCTTGCGTGCCAGAGGATAGTCGGGATTGCCACGGTTAGACTGCATGCGGGATACATTGCCCTCCATGCCTTCGATATCAGCCGAAATGAATGCTTTTTTCATAAAAGATCAGGTCCTTTCTTAGTTTTATGTTTGCCTGACATGATTATACCATAGAAAGTATAAAAAGAACAGCCATGCCTGAAAATATTCGGCATGGCTGATGTTATTTTTACTGTGCCTTGCTCTCAAGGAATGCTTTGATGGATGCGATCTGGGCATCTACCGAGGGCTTGGAGGGGCCGCCCTGCGAAAGTCTCATGGCAACGCAAGTCTTAAGATCAATGGCCTCAAAAACATCTTCCTCAAAGATGTCGGAGAAGCCCTTGAACTCCTCAAGTGTGAGCTGTTCGAGGGTCTTGTCGATGAAAATGCAGTGATTTACCAATCTGCCTACAACTGTATATGCCTCGCGGAAGGGCAGGCCCTTCTTGACCATATAGTCGGCACAGTCGGTGGCATTGATAAAGCCGCGGGATGCTGCCTTATACATATTATCGGGCTTGACTGTCATTGTGTCGATCATAGCTGTAAATACAGGCAGGCAGGCCTTTACTGTATCGATAGCGTCAAACACCTGCTCCTTGTCTTCCTGCATATCCTTGTTATATGCCAGCGCAAGACCCTTCATGATGGTGAGGAATCCCATAAGGCTGCCGTATACACGTCCTGTCTTGCCTCTTACCAGTTCGGCAATATCGGGGTTCTTCTTCTGAGGCATGATGGACGAGCCTGTGGAATATGCATCGTCAAGTTCAATGAACTTGAACTCCCAGGAGCACCAGAGGATGATCTCTTCAGAGAAGCGGGACAGATGCATCATGAGTGTAGACAGCGCCGAAAGGACCTCGATAACATAGTCACGATCGGAAACACCGTCAAGGCTGTTTTCGCACACACGCGCAAAGCCCAATAGGTCGGCTGTCATGCGGCGGTCGATAGGATGAGTGGTGCCGCAGAGCGCTCCGCAGCCAAGGGGGTTTTCGTCCATTCTCTCATATGCGTCCTCAAGGCGAAGGACATCGCGCTTGAGCATATTGGCATAGGCCATCATGTAGTGGGCAAATGTCGAGGGCTGAGCGCGCTGGAGATGAGTGTATGCAGGCATGATGGTATCGGTGTTCTTCTCGGCCATATTCACCAGGACCTCAATAAGGCTGAGGATCATGGCTCGGATCTCGAGGACCTCTTTCTTCATATACATACGGAAGTCGAGGGCGACCTGGTCGTTGCGGCTGCGTGCTGTGTGCAGGCGCTTGCCGGTGTCACCGATGCGACGGGTCAGCTCGGCTTCTACACACATGTGGATATCTTCATCAGAGATCAGGAAGGGAATCTTTCCTGCCTCCATATCGACCATGATATCTTTAAGTGCCTCGATGATCTTGTCGGCTTCTTCCTTTGCGATTATGCCCTGAGCGCCCAGCATTGTGGCGTGGGCGATGCTGCCGGTTATATCTTCTTTAAAAAAGCGCTTGTCAAATGTGATGGATGCGTTGAGCTGGTCGACCAGCTCGTCTGTATTCTTATCAAATCTTCCCGACCAAAGTTTCATTATATTTCCTCCAATATTACTACATAGATCAAAATTAAAAACTTTCAAAAAGCAATTTCAATTCTTCTTCGCCGTATATTTCTCCATTACTTTTAAACTTTTCAATTTCAATTTCTCCGGATGCCATGAACTCTATTTCCCATCTTTCACCCGGAACAGCAACTGTTAC
>JAFOHJ010000312.1 GCA_017421885.1 Clostridia bacterium | reverse complement strand
GCATATAGTTCAGAGCGGGGGTCGGTACATCGCCGCCGAGCAGGTTGAAGGTGGAGTCGGCTTTGGGGTCGCAGCCGATCTGGATGACTTTTTTGCCGAGGTGCGCGAACGCCGCCGACAGGTTCGAGGTCATGGTCGACTCTCAGCTCTGAAGCTCTGTGTATAGGGGCCGTAGTCGCCGCTCTCGCCGTTCTTGTTTACGCCTTCGTCAAAGCGGATGCCGAAGTTGTCGAGGCCGTCGATAATTGCCGAAATGCCGTCTTCCTTCTCACGCTTCTTGTCGGTATCCTCAATACGCAGGATGAAGGCGCCGCCCGACTGATGGGCGCAGCGCTCGTTTACCAGAGATGTGAATACACCGCCGATATGCAGGAATCCTGTGGGGCTGGGTGCGAATCTTGTAACCATAGCTCCCTCAGGAAGCTGCCTTTTGGGATAGATCTCTTCCCTGTATTGCTGTGCTGTTGTCTTGATATGGGGGAATAAAAGTTCCGCAAGCTTGTTGTTGTCCATTTTGCTTACCACTCCGAATCTTTATAATATTTATGTTAGAACAAAAAATGCGCATAGTAGTAAATATTATATAACAAAGACCCCTGTCAAATCAAGGGCAAGGCCTTAAAACTACAATTATTTGAACATTTTTCCGCCATATTTCCACCCTAAGGATAATTTTAAAAAATCCCTGACACTTTTATTGGAACTTTTGACCCTAATTCCGGTCTAAAAAATAAATTGACCGAACTGAAATTTTAAATTTTCTTTTAACATGTATGGCTACCTGTCCGAGGTTATGCTATACTATAGCGGAATAAATAAGAAAGGGTGTCCGGGCAGGTTTTCCTGTTCGGGATAGAGATATTATGAGCCAAAACAGAGTTCACAAGCACGAGATGCCCAGAAAGAAAACTGCTTTTCGCAGAAAAGCCTTAATCGTCATTCTGTTGATGGTCATCGGCTTCTGTTCCTATACAATTTGGGATGTCCTCCGAGCTCCCGAGATCGAGCCTCCTCCCGTTGTCGACAATAATGGCGACGAAGACGAGTTCGACCCCAGCCTTTACGAAGAGGACCCCAATCTTCCCGATGATGATAAAGAGGTCGAGCTGGTTAGAAAAGAAGGCGTTTATACCTTTGTTCTTGCAGGCACCAACGACGATTATAACACCGACACCATCATGTTGGGTCAGGTCGATGCCAACAACGACACCGCTACCCTTGTTTCAATCCCCCGCGACACCATGGTGGATGTAAACATCAAGTATAAGAAGATCAACAATGCCTATGGCCGCGCCGGCATGGACGAGCTTCGCCGTCTGCTGGGCGAGGTGACCGGCATTTATCCCGATTATTACTGCCTCGTCAATATGGAGGACTTTATCAAGATCGTCGATGTCATCGGCGGAGTCGACTTCAATGTCCCCTATGATATGTACCATGCCGATGTCGACCTCAAGTATCACATCGATCTTAAGGCCGGCTATCAGACCCTCGACGGTAAAAAGGCTATCCAGCTGGTAAGATTCCGCGGCACAAGTGCGAACGACTATGGCCGTATGGAGGTCCAGCGCGACTTTCTCAAGGCAGTCGGCAAGAAGATGGTCACCGAGTTCTCTCTCAGCCAGGCAAGCGACATGATAGAGGTCATGGCCAAGAGTATCGAGACCAATATGCCGGTCAAGGATATGATCTGGTTCTTCATCAATGTTGCCACTACCATGGATTTCGACACCGGCCTTGTATTTGACGTTATGCCCGGCACCACAACCGGCCGCTATAATGGCCAGGATTATGTTTATCTCGATGCCGAACAGACAGCCGAGTACATAAACGCAAATATCAACCCCTACACCACCGATATTGATCCCGACGACCTCAATATCATCCGTCTTGAAAACTAAAAAACTTAAGGCCACCCATTCGGGTGGCCTTTGATTTTTTACAAATACTGCTCAAAGCTGTTCATATCTTCCTGCAGGGCTTCAAGAAACAGCTTTATATGATATCCGTCTGTTGCCGCATGATGGCAGGTGATCGAAAGTGGCATAAGCTCTCTGCCCTCTTTCTCAAAGAACTTCCCCGCCTCTACAGAGGGGAAATAATATGGTTTATTCTCGTAAGTGTGAACCGCAAAATGAGTGAACTCGACCCACGGAATGCACGATACAGTATATGCATTTGCCGGTGGAAGCTGCGGCTGACAAAGTACACCGTGAACCTTTCCAAAAGCTTCTTTATTTTCTATGTATGCTTTATAGAACTGTCCGAAGTTATCGTTATACTCTGTCCACATCAGCGAAAATGTGTGGTCATCTTCATGGAAGCTGGCATACAGCGGTGTCAGCGTGTCAAAATAACCAAGTGTGCCGTCTATTTCCGCGATCTTGAACTCGGCCTGAGCATTCAGATTTTTGGTAACAAGCCATAAATAGGCAGGAAAAAACTTAAGTTCTCTCTCTTTTAAAGTTCTTCTCAGTTCCGTGACATCCATATTCACAGTTAGAGAATATCCGGTAGGGGCCATTTTTGAAAAATAATAAAACATCTGTCCCCTCGGCCAGTTTTTAAGATCGATCGGTGTAAACTTCAAGGTAATCATCTCCTTTGGAAAAACAGTATCATGTGATCCTGCGGAGGTAAACCTACTCCTGGTAGAGTTAAAAATAAAGGCCACCCATCCGGGTGGCCTTTATTTTATCTTTTTGTAAGTTTTCTTACTGCATCCGCTATGGCATAAACCAGATCAAAAAGCAGGCATATCCACATGAGCCAAAGCGCCCATGCAGAATGTGTAAAGATATATATCGTTTCAAATGCCATCGACAGCGAAAGGCCGCCAAATATGATGGCTGCAAGACGATACTCTGCCTTTTTGTCGACTTTTTCTCTCTCAGTCGTGCTGAGCCACAGCACGGCATTTGTAAGGATCGGACCTTTGCACTGAGCTGCAAAAAACGAATATATTCCCAGTAAGACTGCGGCTAAGCCGCAGATCATTCCCATTAACACCTGCATAACCTATACCCTCTTTATGCCTTTATTGCCCAGCGCATCTTGGTAGATGTTGCTCTGGGATTCTGTGCGCATCCCCCACAAAACATCTTTTTTTGCGGGGACCCCGACTTATTTGATAGATTTGCAGCGAATGAATCGCCTGCAAATCGTGCGCCGCCATTCTGCCGGCGGCGATGCGAAGAATGCGCATACTTATTTTAATTATTCTACGCCTTTATTGCCCAGCGCATCTTGGTAGATGTTGCTCTGGGATTCTGTGCGCATTCTTCGGCGGACGGACGAATAACATCACGGGCGGCATCGGAATAAACACCGTCGCGCACACCCTGCTTGAAAGCCTGCTTTACAAGGCGGTCTTCGCCCGAATGGAAGGTCAGGATAGCTGCGCGTCCGCCCGGCGCAAGCACGTTGGGCAGCTTCTCGAGAAATGCATAAAGCACCTCGAACTCGCTGTTGACCTCGATCCTTAGCGCCTGGAATACTCGCTGGCACGACTTTCGGACAACATCCTTCCTGTCCTTCTTGGGCAGGAAATTAAGTGTCTTCTCAACAACATCATAGAGCTGGCGGGTGGTCTCAATAACTCCACCCGACTCAAACACCTCGAAAATACCTCTTGCGATCTCGACGGCATAGGGCTCGTCGGAGTTCTCCATAAAGAGTCCGATCAGGTCATCCTCGCTGAGTTCGCGCAGGCGCTGAGCCGCCGTAACTCCCGAAGAAGGGTCAAGACGCAGGTCGAGAGGGCCGTCGTGCTTGAAGGTGAAGCCGCGCTCGGGGTTGTCGATCTGCATAGACGAAACGCCAAGGTCGGCCAGAACAAAATCGAACTTCACATCAGGCGCCACCTTGTCGAGCTCGGCAAAGTTCATACGTTTTACGGTGAGTATCTCAGGGCCGAAGCCAAGAGCGGCAAGGCGCTCGATGGTCTTCTGCGACTCGATAGGGTCGATGTCTGTGGCATAGAGATGGCCTTTGCCCTCGAGCTTTTCCAACATTTTTCTGCTGTGTCCGCCATAACCCAGCGTTGCATCATAGCCGATCTGACCCGGCTTGATCTGAAGAAAATCGAGGATCTCATTCACCATGATGGAAATATGCATTCCGGCAGGAGTCTTGCCCTTTTGGATTATCTTCTGGATCTCGTCGCCATACTTTTCGGGGTCGAGCTCTTTATATTTTTCCTTGTAATTTCTTGGGTGGGTGCCTTTATATCTGACACGGCGCTTGTGCTGCTGTTCTTCTGCCACGGCGCTCATTCCTTTCGGTTTTTCTTCTATTTTACAACATCCACCCAATCTATGCTATAGGCAAGGAGGATCTTTATCTCTTCTTCGGTGATTTTTTCTCCGCTGACCGCAATGGGCACTGCAGGAGGGCAGGATATCGTAAGAGCAGCACATATTCTGCCCTCAGCCTCTGTCACCGGGATGGTCTCGCCTGCAGCGAACACCGCTTCCCTTATTGTCATGACCCTTTCAGGCTTTGTAAGTGCAGGCAGAAAGGCAAACTCTCCCTTTTCGGCGGCGCCGATATCCTTAAGGGAATCATATATCTTCTTGAGATCATCATCGGAGTTTGCAGGGGTCAGCATCATTACAACAGCTGCGCTGTCGGCAAACTCGACCTCTATCTCCTTTTCCCTCAGCCTCTGCGCCAGCCATGTTCCGCCGCGTACATCTCGTATGACCAGCTTAAGAGGATCACCCACGAGGCAGCCGGCATTGAAACCCAGCTCAGAAAGCTTTTCGGCAAGCTTCGTTATCTTCTGCACAGTCTGCCTTATCTCTTCGTCATATCCCTCGGATATGATCCTATTGCATAGGTCAAGCGACTGCAGGATAAGATAAGACGGGCTTGTGGAACCAAACATCCCCAGTGCCTGACGGGGATCCCGGTTCAGCTGAGGCAGGATATCCTTAGAAATCTGCAGATAAGCCGCACCGGTAAGTGCAGGCAGAGTTTTATGAGCCGAATCGCAGCACATATCGGCACCCAAATCAAGAGGATGCCGTGATCTCTCAAGAAACTTCAGATAGGCTCCGTGGGCATTGTCGACCAGCAGGAGCATTCCGCTTTTGCGGCAGACCTCCGATATGGCGGCCAGATCGGCCGTTCCGCCAAGATAATCGGGATAAGTAAGATAAAGCGCAAAGGGCCTTCTTTCAAGCTCAGCGAGCTTTTTACGGACCTTTCCGGCTGAAATCGGGCAGGAACACACCGACAGACCTTCTTTTTCAGGCATGAGCCACTCGACATCGATGTCAAGAAGTGCGCAGGCATGGACAAATGCCTTGTGGACATTTCTTGCCGCCAGCACGAGCGGCCTCTCGCCGTTTGCCCTGCTCTGCTGCCCCATAGCAAGAAACAGCATGGCCTTGATGCACTGCGAAGAGCCCTCGGTGGAATAATAGGTATGGCCCGAGCCGAAAATAAATGATGCATTCCTCTCGCTCTCGGCGATTATGCCCTCGGCTTCATAGAGGGCATCAGCTCCCTTTATCTCGGTTATGTCGATATCCTCGCATCCAAGAAACATCCTGCCCTTGTGGCCCGGCATATGTGCCCTGACAGTATCACTCTCTTTATATCTCCTGACAAAATCGCATATCGGAGTGCTCAAGCTCATTAAAGTCCCTCTTCTTCTTCGGCTACCTGCATCATAATGGCGCATTCCATGCGCTTTTTGAACAGTTCGCAGCCATATTCATAAACGCCGTTGATGGAGCCGGTGGCGTGATATGCGTTGGCAGCACAGCCGCCCGAGCAATAGAGTTTTGCCCAGCAGTCCTTACATTCGGGACGTGCATAGACATTGCAGTTCTTGAACTGGTCACGTACACCCTCGTTGGTAACGCCGTCCCAGATATTGCCCATGCTGTATTTGTCGTCACCTACGAACTGGTGGCAGGGGAAAAGCTCGCCCCAGGGAGTGACGGCCATGTATTCGGTTCCCGAACCGCAGCCCGAGATGCGCTTATAGATGCAGGGGCCGTTTTTAAGGTCGATCATATAGTGATAGAAGGTTATGGGCTTGCCCTCGCGCTTGCGGCGCAGCATGTCCTTTGCCAGGATCTCATACTGCTCAAACAACTTGGGCAGGTCTTCCTTTGTCAGCGCGCTGGGATCGTCGGGAGCACAGACAACGGGCTCCATGCTGAGCTCGGTAAAGCCAAGGTCGGCCATATGGAAGATATCTTCGGTAAAGTCGACATTGTTATGGGTGAAGGTGCCGCGCATATAGTAGTCTTTTCCGCCCCTCGACTCTACAAACTTCTTGAACTTGGGAACAATGGTCTCATAGCTGCCCTTACCAGCGTAATCGCGGCGAAGGCGGTCGTGAATATGCTGGCGTCCGTCAAGGCTGAGGACGACGTTATGCATCTCGCGGTTGGCAAAGTCGATAACCTCGTCGTCAACCAGCATTCCGTTTGTGGTGAGGGTAAAACGGAAGTTCTTGCCCTTTTCCTTCTCGATGCTTCTGGCATATGCAACGATATCCTTGCATACCTGCCAGTTCATCAGAGGCTCGCCGCCGAAAAAGTCGACTTCGAGATTTCTGCGTGTGCCCGAGTTCTCAACAAGAAAATCGATGGCGCGCTTGCCTACCTCAAAAGACATTACCGCGCGTTCGCCGTGGTATTTGCCCTGGCTTGCAAAGCAGTATTCGCAATTGAGGTTGCAGGTGTGAGCAACATGGAGGCAGAGCGCCTTTATAACTGTGTTTGTGCGCTTGAAGTCAAAGGCCATGCCCTCATATACATCTTTTGAAAAGAGCTTGCCCTCCTGCTCAAGCTGGGCTACATCCTCGATGCACTCAATGATCTCTTCCTCATTCACGTCGTCAAGATGTCCCCAGCGCTTCATGATCTCAGAGATGATCTCTTCTCTTGTGTGAGATCTGTACATCTCGATGATGTCATAGGCTACCTCATCCACCGAGTGCACCGAACCGCTGCAGGTGTCGATTACAATATTATATCCGTTAAGTTTATACTGATGTGTCATTTAATATCTCCTGAATAATAAAAGGGGCTGAAATCGGTTCAGCCCCTCAGACTCTGTTTTATCCGAAATACGATGTCGGCTTACTTGCCGCCGTTCTCGCACTTCTGGTTTGCAACGCCGCAGGATGTCTTGCAAGCCGACTGGCAGGATGTCTGGCACTCGCCGCAGCCACCGTTCTGAACGCTCTTGCTCAGATTGCGTGTTTCCATTGTCTTGATTCTCTTCATGATGTTTCCTCCTTCTGTTTCCAATATTAAAGCATCATAAGAAACGCTGTTTTTATTAAAACATTATGCAGGCAATTTGTCAAGATAAACTATATAATATAATAGCAGTAAACCGATTTGACCTATATTTTCTGGCCCTCTGCAAAGGGAGGAATGTATATGTCACCGGATGACGAGGCTTCCTGAAAGTACCCGTCAAACCCCAACTGAACTGCCTTTTCACTGACCCTACGGTATTCAAGTTTGGTTATTTTACGGTTGATCTCGGGATAATCGGCACAGGAAGGCATAGGAGTATACTGGCTCATAAGGCTGAGCAGAAGATCATCGCTGCCGTAATTCTCATGCAGGCCCTCAAGAAGTGAAATCGAGTCCTTATGGTACCCGGGCAGCACAAGATGACGGACGATAACACCCTTTTTCATTATCTCCCCATCAAAATGAAGTCCGTCTGCTTGCCTGAGCATCTCGCCTATGGCCGCTATAGCATTGTCATAATATCCGGAGCAGGAAGAATATCTTGCCGCAAGTTCATCCGAACGGTATTTAAGATCGGGCAGCCATATATCAACATACCCCTCAAGGCTCTTTATGGTTTCGACCTTTTCGTATCCGCCGCAGTTGAAAACGACCGGCACAGTCAGGCGATGCTTCACCATATCCAGTGCCCTCTTTATCTGGGGCACAAAATGGCTGCCGGTGACCATGCTTACATTGTGGCAGCCCATATCCTGAAGCTCGAGGATGATGTCGGCAAGGCGATCTATGGTGATCTCTTTGCCCATGCCGCGGCTTACTTCGTAATTCTGGCAGAAAACACATTTGAGGGTGCAGCCCGAGAAAAACACTGTTCCCGAGCCTCCGCTTCCGCTTATGCAAGGCTCTTCCCACATATGCTTCTGATATCTCGCTATCTTCACCTGACTACTTTGGCCGCAGAAGCCTTTCGTCGTGTTTCTGTCGACGCGGCATTCGCGAGGACAAAGCTCGCATTTTATAGTTTCCATGCCTCTGCCTCCTGTCTGTATATGCTAAAAATCTTGACGCGTTACGGGCGGGAAATTATAATAATATTTATGGGGATACCCCACCTATATGATTTTTGACTATCATGGCCTCTTTGTCAAGAGGCAAATAACTATACAGGAGCTGAAAGGACATGAAATACGGTTTCACCAATATTGCAGCCGCCCTGCCCCGAATGGCAGTTGCCGACTGTGCATCCAATGCTCAGGAGATCATCAGGCTCATCGACAAGGCTCATAAGAAGTCGGTCGCGCTGGTCGTTTTCCCTGAGCTCAGCATCACAGGCTATACCTGCGGCGACCTCTTTATGCAGGATCATCTGCTCTCGAACGCCGAGTCGGCCCTCAAGGACATCTGTGCCCATTCCCATGATGTTTCTCCCGCCATTGTTGTCGGACTTCCCGTCCGTCATCATAACAGACTCTATAACGCGGCTGCGGTAGTTCATCACGGCAGGATCGTCGGCATCGTTCCCAAGTCCTATGTATCGGCTGACGAGGCACGCTGGTTTGCAGCGGCCCCCTCAAAGAACTCCACCGTCAGGATCTGCGGCGCTGACGTACCTTTTGGCACATCGCTCCTCTTCCGCAGCAGCATCGACCGCGAGTTCTGCTTCTCTGTAGAAATGGGCTCCGACCTTGCATCTCCTTTTGCTCCCTCGTCGCGCATGGCCGCATCGGGCGCTCTTATTATTGCCGCCCCCGCTGCCTCGCCCGAGATCGTCGGCGCTGCCGAATACCGCAAGGCACTTGTTAAAATGCAGAGCGCAAAGACCCTTTCGGCCTATGTATATGCCGGCGCAGGCACAGGTGAGTCGACCACCGATCTGGTCTTCTCGGGCCACGACATTATCGCCGAGAACGGCGATATCATGGCAGAGAATCTGCCCTTTGGCACAAACGAGCTCACAGTAGCGCAGGTAGACCTCGGCAAGCTGACCCACGAACGTCTTCGTTTGAACCAGCCCTCCGTATTTGATGAAAACGTTGAAACTGTCGAGTTCGAGCTGTCAGCCGAATCTTTTGAGCTTACCCGCTTCGTCGATCCCGATCCCTTTATCCCTGCCGATCCCACAGAGCGTACCATGCGCTGTGCTTCTATCCTTGACATTCAGGCTCACGGCCTCAAAAAGCGCTTTGAGCACACCCATACAAAGACTGCTGTTATCGGCATCTCGGGCGGCCTCGACTCGACCCTTGCCCTTCTTGTGACCTGCCGTGCATTCGACCTTATCGGCAAGGACCGCAAGGATATCTATGCAGTTACAATGCCCTGCTTCGGCACAACAAGCCGTACAAAGAACAACGCCTATACCCTCTGCGAGGCACTGGGTGTTTCCCTCACCGAGGTCAACATCGCCAAATCGGTGCTGAGCCATTTTGAAGATATCGGCCATGACTATGACAATCACGACGTAACCTTTGAAAACAGCCAGGCCCGCGAGCGTACACAGGTGCTTATGGACATCGCCAACCAGAAATGGGGCATGGTCATCGGCACAGGCGACCTTTCCGAGCTCTGCCTCGGTTGGGCGACCTATAACGGCGACCATATGT
>JAFOHJ010000311.1 GCA_017421885.1 Clostridia bacterium | reverse complement strand
CCGCCGAAGCATACCGAAGGAATGCCGAGGTTAAAGGAGATGTTGCAGTCGGTCGAACCGGAATAGCTGCCTACAGGACCATCGTACTGGGTAGCAATGGCTTCTCTTGTGCGTGCTTCAAGGTCAGCCTGACGGTCAGCGGGAATGTCGCCCATACAGGGTCTTTCACCGAGAACAGTAACTGTAAGTTCAATACAGTCCTTCTTGGCTTCTTCGATGATCTCTCTGAACCATACACCCATCTGATCGAGGCACTTCTGCGAGTCGCTTCTGTACTCATAGAGCATCTCAGCTCTCTGCGCGATGGTGTTGACCGATGTGCCGCCCGAGATCATGCCAACATTGTATGTTGTCTTGCTGTCGCCGTCATGGGGAACTTCGATCTTATAGAGCTTCTCAATAATGGCAGCCATGCGCTGGATAGCATTGCGGTTGCCGAATGCGCCGTAAGAGTGGCCGCCTTCTGTTGTGAGAGCGATGTTGTAACGCATCGAGCCTACTGCCTTGTTGCAGAAGCCTGTATATCCGCCATCGAGGGAAACCAGCTCGCCGATGCGGCCTGCATAATCCTTTACGATCTGTCTTACGCCCTTGAGGTTGCCGAGGCCTTCCTCGCCTGCGTCAAGAACGAACAGAACGCCCTTGGGAGCTTCCAATTTGTTCTCTACAACATACTTGATGAGAGTCAGCAGGATAGCAACATTGGCTGTGTCGTCACCGATGCCGGGGCAGGCAGCAACGTTGCCGTCGACCTTAACAGAGAAGGGCTCCATATCGGGGAAGACGGTGTCGGTGTGAGCCATAATGCAGAGAAGGTCGTTCTTGCCTTCGCACTGATAGGGGTAAACTACATTGAGTGCATCGTCGATATAGACGCCTTCAGCGCCGATATTTTCGAGCCACTTCTTGATGAACTCGGCTCTGAGTTCTTCGTGATTGGAAGGTGCGGGGATAGCGCAGAGTTCGAAAAGAAGATCCTGGATAAACTGCTTATGGTTATCAAGATATTCCTTTGCCTGAACCGAAAGCTGCTTGAGCATAGGTAAATTACCTCCAAAATAAATAATTATATATATAGAATACCACCACAGTCACAGTAAAACAAGTGTAAATTGACGGGTGTTTGCAAGTATGGTATTATAATATAGTATCCAATATATCAGCAAAGGAGGAAATGTTTTGGATAACGCTAAAGTCAAGGGCAAAATGAAAAGGTTTGCCATTAATATTGGCGCGGCACTTCTGTTCGGCATTGTTTATTTTTATTTCGAACTGCCCGCCATCAACCTGCATGATCAGGATTTCTACGGTTTCTTCTTTATGGTGTCGGCCGTATACTGTGTTACTGCATTTATCACATCAGGCATATATAAGGTGGTAGAGCAGGGCGAGTTTTTCAAAAGTATCAAGGAGACCTGTTTGGTGCCCTTTATCATATGCATTGCAATGATAGTTTTGCTGGGTGTCGGAACGGTGGCTTCCAGTGTTGTTTTCCGTGCCGGTGCTTATACAAAGCTTCTTGAGCCTGTTGAGGGCGATTTTGTCACCGATGTTCAGGAAATCTCTTACAACCGAATCCCCATGCTTGATGCAGCATCGGCTGCTCGACTGGGCGACCGTAAGCTGGGCGAGCTGAGCGATATGGTATCGCAGTTTGAGGTATCCGATACCTATTCTCAGATCAACTATAACGATCGACCCGTCCGTGTCGCACCCCTTGAGTATGGCGACTTTTTCAAATGGCTCAACAATTTCTCTGATGGTCTTCCTGCCTATATTGTCGTTGACATGGTAACTCAGAATGTCGAGGTCGTAAGACTCAGTGAAGGAATGAGATATTCCGACAACGAGCTTTTCTTCCGCAATATCTATCGTCACATCCGCTTCAATTACCCCACGTTCATGTTTGACGAGGTATATTTTGAGGTCGATGAAGAGGGAACACCCTACTGGATCTGCCCCAAGATCGAAAAGACCATTGGTCTCTTCGGCGGCACCGATGTTAATGGTGCAGTACTTGTAAATGCCATTACAGGTGAAAGCCAGTATTATGAAGATGCTCCCACATGGGTAGACCGTGTTTACGACCCCGATATCATCATTGAGCAGTATGATTATCACGGCCTCTATCAGGGCGGATTTATCAACTCGATGTTCGGACAGAAGGGTGTAACCGTCACCACAGAGGGATATAACTACATTGCCCTTAACGACGATGTATATGTTTACACAGGTATCACATCGGTCGGAGGCGACCAGAGCAATATCGGCTTTATTCTTGTTAACCAGCGTACAAAAGATGCGAAGTTCTATTCCTGCGCAGGCGCAGAGGAATATTCGGCTATGTATTCGGCTCAGGGCGTAGTTCAGCATCTGAATTATACTGCTACATTCCCGCTGCTCCTGAATGTATCCTCCGAGCCCACATACTTTATGGCGCTTAAGGATAATGCAGGCCTTGTAAAGCTCTATGCAATGGTAAATGTTCAGCAGTATAACATCGTTGCAACGGGTGCGAGTGTTGCCGATTGTGAGAAGGAATATGTAAGGCTTCTTTCGCAGAATGGTGTTATCACCGAAGCTGCAAGGCCGGAAAATGAGATAACCGGCAAGGTTGCGGATATCCGCACAGCAGTTATCGACGGCAACTCGTATTATTATTTCAAGCTTGATGGCCAGAGCTGCTATTACAGCGTATCTGCTGCCGATTCTCAGACAGCTATTATAATAAATGTAGGCGACAGAGTCGCTATTCATGATGCCGACGAAGAGGGCGACATTCGCCAGGCTCTCAGTATTGAGATAAAATAATATAAGATAAGAATCCCCGCCGGATCTTTCCGGCGGGGATTTTGTGTATTGCTTGTATTATTCTGTGAGTATCCTCATGGGGACATAGCCTTCGTTTGCAGCGGTTTTCTGACCTGTATCGGAATCGAGCCATTCAAGCAGCTGAAGAACTCCCGAGTCTTCGGTAAGCGAGGAATCGTAAACGGCATAGTATCCATCTGTAAGGGGATAAGAGCCGTCGGCGATGGTCTCAGCTGTAGGATAAACTCCATCAATAGAGATAAGCTTGGAGTTAGGATCAGTATACATACCGGAAGCATAATAGAACACCGAGTATCCGATCGAATCGAGTCCCTCATCATAGCTGGAAACGGCATCAACAAGGTCATCCATTCCGCCGGGACGAAGCTCGGTGGGGGCGTCCATGATCTCGTCTTTGCTTACTACCAGTTTATACATAAGGGTCTGGCTGCCTGAGTTATCGGGGCGCTGGAAGGGGGTGATGGGGGCATCATTTCCACCAAGCTCTTTCCAGTTTGTGATCTCGCCTTTATAGATCTTCTGAAGATCTTCGAGAGCGATGTTATCTACGGGGTTATTTTTATTTACAAGGAAAACAAAGGCATCCTTTACCACCTGGCGTACGGTGAACTCTCGGCCCGAATCGTCCATCATGGCATATTCATCCTCTGAGGGAGGAGTGACAAAAATGAGATCACATTTGCCGTCGATGAGGTTTACATAGGTATTGTGAGTGGTGTTATGATGGACAAACTCCTGTGCATCGGAAGCGGCGTATGCGAGCAGAGCCTTTACAATTCCTTCCGACAGCGGGATGGTGGCAGTCGAGCCGTCGAGCTTGGGGAAGGTCTCTTCGGTAAACTCAGGTGCTTTCGGTTCTTCGGGCTGCTCAGGTTCTTCGGGAACATTGGTCTGCTGACCGTTGTTTTCGGAAGGCAGATCGTCATTCTTTTTGTCGTCATCGCCTGCGCAGGCAAAAAGCGACAGCGAGAGGGCAAGGGCCATAATGAGTGCGAAAATTTTTTTCATATTATTATCTCCTCCTTAAATTATTTAAGAATGTCAGTGCTGAAATATCCGGCGGGTAAGGTATATGTAGGGCTGAGTCCATTTTCGGCGCATACATAGATCTCTCCGTCGGGGCCAAAGCAATACCATCCGTAGTGGGTTGACGGATCATGTATTTCAAGTCCCATAGCTCTCAGCTCATTCATAGCACCTTCGACATCGTTGAGAACATCGGATAGGGGAACCGGTTCGCCGGTTTCGGTGTCGAACATACGCGCGATGACCTGATATGTGGGGCTTACACCGGTCCTGCCGGCATAGACTGAAGCATGGAACTGGATGAATGCCCGGTCCGAAATAATAGCGCTGTCAGCATAGCAGTAACTTTCGGGATCCTGCTTTGCATCGCTCAGCCATTCGGGAAGTGGAGCATCATGAAGTGCAGTGAATATATCGCCTATATAGGAATTGATTTTGTCGGCATGGGGATACTCGATCTCAGAAATAAGGCGATAGGGTCTGACTGCCAGCTGTTCGTCGCCAAAGAGGTAAAGCATATCATGGTTTTCTGCTGTATTGACCATGGAGGGGAAATCTCTGAAAGATGTATAACTGATAAGTCCTTCTTCTACATAGGGGAGGCAGCTGCTCATAGGCTGCGCAAGATATTCTTTCAGCAGATCAAGCGGGATATACACGGTATAGTTTTCGGAAAGATAGGGGTTATCCGGTGGGAAGAAGATCATCAGGTGGCTTTCAGACAAAGCGAAGTTGGAATAATCTTTCGGAAGTCCGCGGTAAGGACGTTTAAGGCCGCCGTAGGTCTGAAAAGATCCCCAGTCGATTTCACCTTCGGAAGAGGCAAGCTCTTCAGCTATTATAGGATCAAGAAGGGCATGAAGATCGGTGCCGTCCACAAACAGGTCGGACAGCGCGATTTCACATCCGGAAGTCATGTCATATGTTCGGTAGAGCGAAGAGGTAATAAGTCGGTTTTCGATCAGCTTTTTCGCTTCATCATCATAGGCGAAGATCATATCAGTCCTCGATACCGAAAGGCTCAGAAGATTGCCCGAGATAAAGTGGTTGGACGAAACGTATGTGGATATGCCTGCGTCAGAACAAGCAAGCACCTCTTCGGTCACATATCTGTCAAGATAAGAAGTTTTGGAACGAAGATGTGCGATAGAATCTCTGAGCCATTGATTTATCTCTTTTTGCATTTCTTCGTTTTTCAGTCCTGTAAGATAAGGAGTCGTAATACTTTCCGAGTAGGGGCCATTCTGTTGGTTTTCATAAAAGTCTTCCGAATTAAGCATGGATATAGTGGAATACACGCGGCTGTTCAGCCAGTCGCTGGCATCGGGGCCACCTGTGCCTTCCCATACTTCGGGAATATCATTCCAGTCTGTTTTTCCGAGCGAGGGTAGAGGCTGCTGCTCGGGAATATAGGCCTCGGGTTCTTTTGCGTCCTGAGTGATCGGAGGCTGATTTACGGCATCCTGTTGTTCGGGTGATTGTTTTTCACCACAGGAGCTTAAAAGCATTAATGATGCAAGAATAAGAGCATACAGCTGTTTTTTGCTCTTCATTTTTATCACTCCTTATAGTATAATATAGTGTAAATCTTGTGTAAGAAGCTGAAAAATAATTTATCTTACTGCAATTTTGACTTGATAGAAGATGAAAAGTTCCTCGGGAAGGAGGAGAAACATGAAATACACCCACATTATATGGGATTTTAACGGAACACTTATGAATGATGTTGATATTGCGATCGCAGCCGTCAATGACATGCTTACGAAGCGCGGCATGGAAGTTACCAATAAGGCCGATTATCTCAATATGATCGAATCTCCTATTATTGAATATTATAAGAAGATTTTTGATTTT
>JAFOHJ010000310.1 GCA_017421885.1 Clostridia bacterium | reverse complement strand
CGACCTTGCCCTCTTCGGCAAGCTCGTCAGCGCTTATTTCGGCGCTGACACCGTCGGAAGCGATGACGGTGACCGATTCACAGGTGAAGCTTTTGCCCAATGTCCACGTCAGCAGGCCGTGAAGAGGAATGCCCATGCCGTCCACCGGCTTCACCTCGCCTTTGCCGTTGACCCTTTCGCCGTGGATCTCGGTCAGACGGATGCCCTCAAGGTCAGTATAATGGGTCTTGCCGCCATATTCCACAGCCAGTGCATTTTCGGGAACCTGCGCGCGGGTAGCGAGATAGATGCCTGCTGCCAGCACAGTGATCACCAATAGGGCAATCAGGATGATTTTTGTCTTTTTTGTAGTTGTCATGATCTTTGATCCTCCTCCGCAGAGCGGTATGTAATAGCCGGTCGGAGCTTGCCTGCAAGCCAGCTGCCAAGCATGCCGAACAGCATGCCCGAGAGGGCGGCAACACAGGCATAAACCAGCAGAATAATGCCCCACAGGCGGAAAACTATGGCATTGGCTGTCAGCGCAGCAGCCAGCGATCCGGCAGCATTGGCAAACACCAGTCGGTCGCCGTCGGAAAGACCTATGCGGCGGCCAAGGATGAATACCAGATCCATCAGCATGCCGGGAATGATGTATCCAAGCGGCGACAGCACGCCCATGCTGCCCACCGAACCCATAGCCAGTGCCAGCGCGCTCTGCACAGCCGACATCTTGGTGCAGCTCCAACGGTAGGGAGCCAGTGTGGCGGCCACAGCCAGAAACATCATTGAGAAGGCCGTGCCGATACCGCCGGGAATGTGCAGTGCTCCGGTGATCATGTTGGCAATGGGGGCAACAAGACGTTTACTGAAGACGCCTAAAGCACAGCATAGAGCCCAGAAGATCATTTTTCGCAGTTTAGTGCCTTGCATTTGCGGTTTGCTCCTTTCAGCGGCCGGAAGCATATAAAAAAGCTGCGTCCGACCGTAATAAAGGATGCACGATCAGACGCAGCGGTTTGCTGCGCCGAAAAGCATCTCTTTTTCAAACACGGAAGGCGGTTCGGTTTCCCTTGCCACCCTGGAGGCAGCGTATAAACGCTGCCTCGGCGCAATACCATGGCCATAGGCTTTAGGTATTTTTGCTCAGAGATTTTCGGATATTGATATGTAATGATTGTATACCTGCGGACAGGTCACAGGTCAAGCTTTTTTTACAGAGCTCGAACCTCAACAAGGTTGGTGTGCTGGGGATTGCCCTTGGCCAGCGGTGTGGGTCGGTTGGCGGTCAGGATATTTATCGAGCCGCGGATGTCGACACCTTCCTTATTGGGAGTATACCATGCGCCCTGAGCCACCGCGCATACACCGGGAGCCACGCGGTTGGTGACGAAGACGGGAATATGCATCCTGCCGCGGTCGTTCCATACTTCGGCAAGATCGCCGGTCTTAAGGCCTCTTGCTTCGGCATCGGCAGGGTTCATCCACATGCGCTGGGGGTCGGCCTCCTCCATCCATGGGTTGTTGTCGTGGATCGAGTGGCAGCGGCGCTTGGTGTGCCAGCCGATGAGCTGGAGAGGATATTTTTCGCGCAGAGGATCCTCGGGACCCTCGGGGCAGGGTACATAGATGGGCAGGGCGGGAATATTTTCAGGGTCGTTAAAGTCCTGCAGGCGCTTGGAGAAGATCTCGATCTTGCCCGAAGGAGTCCTGAAGGGATGGTTTTCGGGATCGCGTATCTGGTCGGCATAGGCGATATAGGTCTTGACATTTTTGTAGGTATAGCCTCCGTTTGCCTTGAACTCGGCATAGGGAGGCAGCTCGCTCTCCTGCTTTCTGAGGCCGTTATAGATATGCTCGAGCCACTGCTCGGGTGTCTCGCGGCCTTCTGACCATGCTTCCCACAGCCCGAGGCGCTTTGCAACATCGGAAAGCCATGCATAGTCGCTTCGGCAGCCGAAGAGAGGTTCGACCACCTTGTTATGGTGAAGGAGGTAGTGTCCCTGGCGCCAGGGGCCGGTCATATTGTCTTCCTCAAGGAAAGAGGGGCCGGGCAGAAGAATGTCACAGAACTTTGCGCTGGGGGTCATGAAGACATCACAGCCCACGATAAACTCGCACTTGCTTTCATCCTGAAGGATCTCGATGGTGTGATTTATCTCGGAATGCTGATTGATGAGTGTGTTGCTGGCGAGGCTGAACAGCATTTTGATATCGGTGTCGAGCTTTTCGACACCCTGAATATGATCCTTTTCGCGGGTCATCTGCGCACCCTTTTCAATAGCATCGAGCCATGTGAACACCGATATGGTGCCCTTATAAGGGCGGTCGCCGATGGGGAAGCCGGGCTGAGCCTCTTCTTTCGACATGCCGACACCTGCAGCGCCGCCTCCGGGGATGCCTACATTGCCGGTGAGGCAGGTGAGAGCCGCAATAGCGCGGACCGTCTGCTCGCCGTTGCCTATGCGCTGAGCGCCGAGGCCGGGAAGAATGCAGGCAGGCTTGGTGCCGGCATAATCGCGTGCCAGCTGACGGATGACATCGGCAGGGATGCCGGTGATCTTTTCGCCCCATTCGGGTGTTTTGGGGATGCCGTCAAGGCCGCCGAAGAGATAGTTTTTAAAGTTATGATCCTTGTCGATGCCTTCGGGCATGTGATCTTCATCAAAGCCGATGCAGTATTTGTCCATAAATGCCTGATCGTGGAGACCTTCCGACCATATTACATATGCCATCGCGTTGGCGAGTGCGGCATCGGTCGAGGGAGTGACGGGGATCCACTGGTCGGCAAAGGCCATGGCGCTGTCACTGTTGCGGGGGTCGATAACTATGACTCTGGCACCCTTTGCCTTGGCCTGGGCGATCATATAGCTAAGCTGAGGTGAGAAGATAGTCTCGGTGGGATTATGCGCCCAGAGGATAAGAAGCTTTGTGTTTAGGAGATCCTCAACGCTGTTGCCGCTCAAGTTGTCGCCATAGATATAGGGAGTGATATACTGGGCGCAGGCCGAGCTGTATGAGCCGAACAGGTCGAGATAACCGCCGTCAAGGTTGAGAAGGCGCTTTGTAAGGCGGTCGGGACGGATCGTGGCCGAGATGCCGGTGCCGTAATTGACATATCGTGCGCCGACACCGTAGGTATCGCGGATTCGGATCCATTCTTTTGTGATGATGTCGGCAGCTTCGTCCCATGTGATGCGTTTGAAGCGGCCATCACCGCGCTTGCCGATGCGCTTCATGGGATAACGCAGGCGCTGGCCGGTCATGTATGTCTTGCGGTAGCCTCGGCCTCTTACGCAGGTGCGCAGAGTAGGCTCGCCGATGTCGCAGCCGGTCTCGAGGTCGAGGATGCAGCCATCCTGCTCGGTAACGCGGACCGAGCACTTGCCGCCGCAGTTATTGCGGCCCGCCGTCATTATAACTCTGGCATTGCCGTCGGGAATGGGTGCGCCCATACCTTTTTCATAGGCATCCCAGCACAGAAGATGCTCTTTGCATTCTTCGGCAGAGCAGAAGACCTCGGGATGCTCGCCACGGCAGAAGGCAGCAAGATGATCGGCTACTCTGAGAAACAGAGGTGTAGACGAATGCTTTCTGATACCTTCCGAGACCGAGGCTGCCGTTGGCATCAGATAGAGGGAAATAAACTCGTCGACGGCTTCGAGGCAGCAGGAAGCGGCAGGAGCTTCGCCTTTTTCAATGCTGTTCATGCCGCAGGCCGCAAGATAGGCCATGAAGCGGAACAACTGACCGATATAGTCGGGGGGATTACCGTCCATTTCAGCAGGCTTGTATCCCCATCTGTGATAGAGTCTGATGATCTCAAGTGTGGTGCCATCGAGGAGCGAGCCATCTTCATATTTGCAGACAGAGGCCCACAGAGGTATATAGACATCGGCGTTAACACCCATAAAGAGGTCTTCATATTCCTGCTGAAGGCTCTGAGGATCTTCATTAAAGCCCTCTTCGCGCCATACAGCAGAGCCTGCGAAGAAATTGGAAAGGCGGCTGGCATGGAGCCACATGGAAAGCAGTTTATTTTTCATTGATTTCGATTCCTTTCTTCGAAGCTTTGTGAATCAGGTCATCCTTTGTCCAGCCTTCGTTTACAGCCTGCTCGAGTACGGACATGAGCTCAAGGCTGCCGATCATGGCAGCACCGCAGACCTTGCTGTCCGAGAGGCAGAAACTGAAGTGAGTTTCCTTCCAGAGGGGCATAGGCTCGTTGATATAGAAGTGCTCGGTTGGGAGGAACGAGTGACCGTAGACATAGTTATAGATCTTTTCGGGATCTGTGCCCATGTCGCCTGCCGCCATCAGTGATGTGCCGCAGGTGTGGACGATCGAGGGTTCTGCATAGAGAGTGAAGGAGAGGTTTGCTCCGAGGGCATTTGCTCCGGCGGTCTCTCCCTGTCTTACAGCGGCAAGCCATGTGGCACCGCCTCTGCTTACGCAGTCGCCGCAGGCGAGGATGTCGGGATGGGACGTGACGAGATGTTCATCGGTGACCACGCCGCGGTCGGTATTAAGGCCTGCAGCTTCGGCAATGGAGGTGTTGGCACGGTAGCCGGTGGAGATAATAACTATATCGCAGGGATATTCGGTTCCGTCGGCCAGTTTTACAGCCTTGTCGGTAATGGAGGCGATATTTACGTTAAGAACAACGTCGATGCCGCTCTTTATGACTGCATCGGACAGGAGTCCTGCAGTGCGGGAGTCGAGGATTCGTCCGGCAAGACGGTCGGCCATGTCGAGAACAGCGACTTCGAGGCCGGCTTTTCTCATCTCCCATGCCAGTTCAAGGCCGGTGATGCCGCCGCCGATTACTGCGGCGCGTTTGGCTGTAAGCATGGCCTTGCGGATGGAATGGAGGTCACCTTCGCCTCTGAGGGTGAATACATTTTTGGCGTTTTTTCCTTCGATGGGAGGCACGAAGCAATCCATGCCGAGGGCATAGATGCATTTATCAAAGTTCAGGGCTCTTCCGTCAGAAAGTGTGACGGAGTGAGCGTCAGGATCGAGCGCAGTCACCGAGAGGCCGCTTATGTATTCGATGTTGCTTTCGGCCAGCTGCCCAGCGGTGACGAGGGGATAGCGGTCGATGGAGAAGCTGTGCAGAAGGCTCTTGGACAGCATAGGTCTGCTGTATGGCAGGCGTTTTTCACGACCGACTACGGTGATTTTTGCATCGCTGCTGAGCTGTCTGACCTGCATGGCTGCTGTGATGGCCGAAACACCTCCGCCAAGAACGAGCACATTTGTATCTTTGTTTCGGATATTGATCTCCGGTTCGGCCTTTGTTTCAGGCTCAGAGCATGAAAGGCCGGCACCGGCGCCTTTTATCATCAGGTTAGGATGTGTGACCTCGGGAGAGGGCAGGAAAGGCAGCTCGGCACCGTGGTCGCCATATTTTTCGCGGAGCTCGGATATATTTCCGAACTTGAGCGCTCTCATAGGGCAGGCCTCGACACAGGCAGGCTCGCGTCCTTCGGCTCGGCGCTGGGCGCAGGAGTCGCACTTCGAGGCATAGCCGGTGTATTTGTCCAGAGTAACAGCGCCATAGGGGCAGCTGTGTACGCATCGGCCGCAGCCGATGCAGAGGTCGTTGCGGTGCTGCACAGTGCCGTCCCCTGCAATAAACATTGCACCCGTGGGACATACTCCGACGCAGGCAGGGTCGGAACAATGGGCACATGCGCCCGAATAGAACATCCATTTTCTGTTTCCTTCAAAGTCGGCCTCAATGGCCTCAACTCTGCGGAAAAAATCGCCTGTGGCCAGCTTGTTTTTTTCTTTGCAGGCCACCTGACAGGCGCGGCAGCCTATGCATAGGGCCGCATCATAGTAAAAACCGAGTTTTTCCATGTTCGCCTCCATTTTATCGAATATTTATAATTCTCTTGATAAAAGTATAGCTGATATATAGCGTAAAATCAATGGCGCCGCAGAATATGCAGCGCCATTTGAGAAAATATTATTTATGAGTATCAGACCCAGTTTACGATGGTGCATCCGTCTTCGGTGCACAGCATTTCGGGGCCTTCACCGTTGTCGATCTCTTCGTCGAGGATACGGATCATCTCTTCCTTGGAATACTCGTGCAGCGAGATCTTATTGCCGTTTATAATGATGGTGGGAACACCCTTGAGCTCGAAGTTGCGTGCATATTCTACGGCATCGCGCTGAGCCTGGGTGTATTTTCCCGATGTGAGTGCGGCGGCATAATCTTCGGCATCAAGGCCGATGCGTGCAGCGAGACCCTTGAGGACTTCGATGTTGCCGATATCCAGCTCTTCGGTAAAGTATGCGCGGTAGAGAAGGTCGTTATATTCCTCGCTCTTGCCGTGGTCGCAGGCATAAAACCAGCCTTCAAAAGCCATGCGTGTGTAGGGGCGGGGAACTACATTGGGAGGCAGTTTCATATCAAGGCCCAGCTTTTTGCAGGGTTCTACCAGTACCTGATAGCCGGCACGGCGCTTTTCGTCGTGATATGTATCAACGCGGGGCTTGGGCTCGACAGTCAGCTCGTAGGGCTGCCATGTGATCTCGGGCTTGATTCCCATTTCTGCTATAGCCTGTTTGAGAGCTTCTTTGGCAACGAGGCAATAGGGACATACATAGTCGGAAATGAATAAGATCTTCAAGGGGATTACCTCCTTTGTATTATTGATCATATTTTAACACCTTAGGAGGTCAATAGTAAATATGGTATATATTTGTTTTTCTTATGGACATACTATTTAGGTCGTGGCAGATGTTTTGAATGATATGGCATTTAAGTACTGATAGACTTTTATGATATTATAAGATAGGCAATGATTCTTTGTCGACTATAAAAAGGAGCGATTTGCATGAATGATTATGAACGCGCATTGTCTCTTAAGGATGAGCTGACCGAAAACAGACGCTTTTTCCATACCAATGCCGAAACGGGCCTTCATATGCCCAAAGCAAAGGCCTATGTGATCGGAAAACTCAGAGAATATGGCCTCAATCCCAGAGAATGCGGCGAAGGAGTGACGGCATCTTTGGGCAAAGGCCGCAGGACTATCCTTCTCCGTGCCGACATGGATGCCCTGCCCATGGTAGAGGAGAGCGGCCTTGACTTTGCCTGCCCTACAGGCACCGAGGCTCACACCTGCGGACATGACCTCCATGCGGCCATGCTGCTGACGGCGGCAAAGCTGCTCAAGGAGGTAGAAGACAGCCTTGAGGGCACAGTGCGCTTTATGTTCCAGCCTGCCGAAGCGACCTTTGAGGGCGCGAAGAACATGGTAGAGCACGGCATACTCGATCCTATGCCCGATGCCGCGCTGGCCTATCATGTGACTTCGGGCAGGATGCCTGTAGGTTTGTTTATGTATAATAACACGCCCAACGCGGCTCTTATGTTCTCGGTAGACGGATTTAAGATCACGGTCAGAGGCAAGGGTGCTCACGGAGCATATCCTCATTCGGCGGTCGACCCCATCAATATCGGTGTTCATATCCATCTTGCGCTTCAGGAGCTCATCTCCCGTGAGAGCGACCCCACAAAATCGTGCGTTCTGACGGTAGGCAGGTTCCAGGCCGGTTCGGCAGCCAATATCATTCCCGAAAAGGCTGTGCTTGAGGGCACTATCCGCACCAATGACCCCGATGCGAGAAAGCTGCTGGTGGGCCGCATGAAGGAAGTTGCGTCAAAGGTAGCCGATGTATACGGCGGCTCGGCCGAGGTCGAGATGACCTCGGAGGTGCCGCCTCTTATTTGCGATGCATGTCTTGTCAATGAGGTGGTCGGGTTTATGAAGGAGCTGCCCATCCCCGGCCTTATGGAGTATCCCGGTGTCACAGCCAGCGCATCGGAGGATTTTGCTGTTATTGCCGAAAAAGTCCCTTCGGTGTTCATGTATCTGTCGGCGGGCTATCTCGACGAGCGCGGAGCCGCTCCGGCTCATAATCCCAAGGTTATATTCAACGAGGATGTTCTGCCCATAGGCGCAGCATGTCTTGCTCACTGCGCAAAACGCTGGCTTGAAAGCCATAAATAATATGAAAAGCACCCTTGAAGGGTGCTTTTCTCTATTTTATGATCTTTTTTTCAGCAGATGTGGATTGTGCAGGCACAGCTTTTCGCGACAGTTTGCACACTCAAGGCTCCTGTTTGTCGAGAAGGAGAAACGCTCGGGATGGAGCTTGTAGGTGACTTCCCAGCGGATAAAGAGAGCCAGCGAAATAAGGGCAAGCGAGAGGGCAAAGCCGCCGCCGATAAACAGCATAGGGGTGAACATCATGGCAAAGTCCCAGTTGTAGATGCGGCAGGTGGTGCAGCAGCGGTTGCCCAAAAACCAGCGCTGGAAGGGGCAGAAAAAGAGGATGCATATCATGTCGCACACCGAGTAGAACAGCGAAACGAGCAGCATGATGCCTTCGTCGATGATCTCTTCGAAGTAGAGAAGAGCAATGGCGCCGTTGAGGAGACACCATGCGGCAATTGTGCCTGCAACACGCTTTGCCGGCGTCAGGATAAGCCTGGGCAGAGGCAGCTGGGTGGGGGTGAAGTTCTTTGCAAACTGCTTCTGGCAGCCCATGCTTTCGAGCTTGGATGGGAAGAAACGCGACAGCATCTCGGCCATGAATACCACCCATACGAGAAGGAGCAACTTTCTTGAGAAGTAGCCTTCGAGGCCTTCTCCGCTTCCGGGGATGATATATGATGCGATTGCGGCGAAAAATATTGCCGAGCGATAGAGCAGCTTTATATAATGAATTTTTACTATTTTTGAATATTGTCTTGTCATATGTTATAACCTGCAGAAAGTTTTGTCTTTCAAGTATTATAACACATATTACCACAAAAGTAACCTGTTGCTTTTGCAGCTCGTTGAAATAACCGGAAATATATGATAGAGTGAAGTAAAGGTATATGTGATTACAAATTATATCCATTCGGGAGGTAAACAAAATGCGTAAAAACTTCGGCTCCAAGCCTCATATCTATCCCATGCCTGTGCTCATCATAGCAAGCTATGACGAAAACGGCACCCCCAATGCCATGAATGCCGCATGGGGCTGCATCGCCGATATGGACCGCATCGGAATCTATGTCGCAGGCGACCATAAAACAATGGCTAATATCCTCGCACGTAAGGCCTTTACCGTCAGCATGGCCGATGCCGACCATGTCACCGAGGCCGACTTCGTAGGCATTGTTTCGGGCAACAAAGTCCCCGACAAGTTTGTTCAGGCAGGTCTCCATGCCGTAAAGAGCGATTTTGTTGATGCTCCCATCATTGACGAGCTGCCCATGGCTCTTGAATGTGAGCTTATCTCCTTCGATGAGGAATCGGAGCTTATGGTGGGTAAGATCGTCAATATCAGCGCTGATGAAAAGATCCTCGGCGAAAACGGAAAGATAGACCCCATGAAGCTGCGCCCCATCACCTATGATCCCGTCAACAATGCATATCATGTGATCGGCGAAAAGGTGGGCAATGCCTTTAAGGATGGCCTTAGACTTAAGAAGTAACCATGAACGAGCTGTTCGTAAAATCGGTAAGGTTTGAAGGCGGCCTTTCCGAAAACAGCTGGTTGGCGCGGCTGCCTATGGTCAGAAACCTTAAGCGGATGGGTGAGCTGCGTTTTGAAGCTCCCGTGACCTTTATTGTGGGCGAGAACGGCGTGGGCAAGTCGACCCTTATCGAGGCAATAGCCGTAAACATGGGCTTTAACCCCGAGGGCGGCAGTGTCAATTT
>JAFOHJ010000309.1 GCA_017421885.1 Clostridia bacterium | reverse complement strand
TTTACGTTCCTGTAAATGGCATAGGAGGCAATTATGAGAAAACTCGCGCTTTCCGACGAAGTGCTTCTGAGTGTTCAGAAGCCGGCGCGATACCTCGGAAACGAGGCCAATGCGGTCTACAAGGAATGGCTGGGATTATAAAGGTTTTATCCCTCTTATTTGTCAAGCGGATGGTTCAATTAATGAATTATCACTTATTTTTGAAAAAGAAGATAACGAAGAATAAAAAAAGCTCCCTTTCGGGAGCTTTTTGTTGTTTTTATGAATATCAGAGTGTGTAAACAGAATCTATCTGCTCGCCGCAGGCTTCGATCTGTCCCTTCGAGCCGACAACACATATGCTGCCGTTTTTTGTAAGGGCTTCGAGAGAATCGGCAAGCTCCTTAAGCTGCTCGGTTGTCATCGAGAGGATCTGGCTGCGTGTGCGGCAGCGGTCCTCAAAGGAGACACCCTTGAGCCACAGAATGTCGGAGGTCTTGCCCATACGTCGGGGCAGCAGGACGGCCTCGGTGTCGGAGATCGTGCCGATGATCGAGCCGGTCATATCGGGCTCTTCTTCGCAGAAGCTGCGGATAAAGTCGGCCGATCTGCGGTATTTATCAAGAGAGGACACACCCGAGGGGTCGCGGTAGGAGTGGAGAACGGCAACGCCGTTATCACTTACTCTCATGCCGGTGCCGTAAGCGCCGCCCTGAACGCGTACAACATTCCAGAGATAATCAAGGCTTACGATATGTGCAAGGGTGAGCATACGTCCGTTATAGCGGCCGCCGTGGTCGAGGAGGCTTCCGCCGATAACGGCGAAAGAAACATCGGCGGGAATAACGATGCCCTCATGGCGCAGGCCCCAGGGAACGACAGAGGAGATATATTCCTTCTTTTCGCCTTCGGGAAGGGCCTTGATAAGAGATGCGAGCTTTTCTGAAGCCGAGGCATCGGTGCCGGTAATGGAGAGGGTCAGTCGAGCGCTCTCAAACACCGCTCCGGCCAGCTCGGCAAGAGAAGCACAGAGTTCAGATGTACGGTCCTCAAAGTTGCCCTTGAGCTCCTTGAGCCACTGGCAGTAGGTGAAGCCGGCGGTGTGCTCCTGAACGAATCCGGTGGCCGAATATCCTGCCGAAACGCGGACGGTGGCATAGCTGCTGCCTGAGCGGATGATCGACTGTTCAATGGCTGTGTGTGCCTGATTGAGCAGCTCGCGGATCATGGCATCATCGGTGAAGAGAGTGGAGGTAAGGATCTCGGCAGCGATGGCAGCAGCGTCGGAGAGCTTGTTTTCAAGGGCGCTCATCGAAACGCAGAGATATGTCTTGCAGCTTTCGGGATGATTTACCTTGTTATAGGATTCTACCGAGAAGGAAAGGCCGCCGAAATAGAGCTTGCTGAGGCGCTGGAGCTCGGAGGCATCATGTTCCTTTGTGGGCAGCTTGCCCAGCAGACCGGTCATGAAAGAGAGCAGACTGAGTTTGTCCTGTGGCAGGTCGCTGACATCGAAATAGAGATTGATATAGTCGATGCCGCTGGTTGCGATAGGATGTAGAAGCAGGGTACGGCCATCAAGGGAAGTCTCCTCGATGGGGAAGTTTTCGGGCTGAGGCGCGATGTCACTGAGGCTGAGCTTGGGTAGCTTGGCAACGTCCTCGGGGCTGTCGTTTGCCTGCTGGAAGGCCTCAAGCTTTGCCTGAAGCTCCTGAAGAGCCTTTTCTTCATCGGAAGTCCAGCTTTCCTTTGCGGCCTTAAGGCGCAGAGCTTCCTTCTCGCGGGTCTCGTCGCCGAGGGTCTTGGAGGGAAGTATGGTCACATGGCAGGAGTGGTCGTTTTCAAGGAAGACCTTCCTGAGCAGGTTTTCGAAATAGCCCTTTTCCAGTTCGGCATTGAGGTGGTCAAATACATCTCCAATCTCGAGATTCTGCGCAGGGTCGCCGCCATAGAGCCAGCTGTCAAGGGCGGTGAGGGCGAAGCCGATGCCCTGAGTGAAATAGCTGAAGTCGTGCTCGCGCTGGTTGAACTCCATATTTGCAAGGGCAGCAGCAATATTGCTGTGGTCGAGGCCTTCGTTTGCAAGGCGCTCAAGCTCCTCACGCACTGTCTTTTCAACAAGGGCGGCATTTTCTTCCTTCATGTTGTTTACATCGAGGATGACATAGGGCTGCAGCAGGCCGTCCATGACCGAGATCGAAACATCCTGCGCAAGGCCTTCCGACAGGAGCTTCTGTGTAAGGGGCGCCTGATTGTTGCCGCAGATAGCATCGGCAAGGAGGTTCATTGCGATCACAGTCTCGCGGCTTGTATGGTCGCCGATAACATAGCCCCACACCATTCTTGCGCGGTCGGCTTCGTCATCGTTTTCCGAGATCTCGTAATAAGCCGTTGCCGGTTCGGGACAGACGGGAGCCTGCATGACGAACTGAGGCTGGTCGTCGCGGCGCTCAAAATCACCGAGATATTCGCCGTCAATGACCGAGAGAGCCTTATCAAGGTCGATTCTGCCGTCGAGGAAGATATAGGAATTGGAGGGGTGATAGCAGCGGCGGTGGCAGTCAAGGAATTGCTCGTATGTAAGCTCGGGTATATGCTCGGGGTCTCCGCCCGAGTCATAGCGGTAGCAGTTATCGGGGAAGAGCAGGCGGAAGGTCTCGTTTTCGACGGGGTTGTCGGGCGAGGCAAAAGCGCCTTTCATCTCGTTAAAAACAACGCCCTTATAGGAGGGCTGTCCATTCTCGTCAAACTCATAATGCCAGCCTTCCTGATGGAAGATCTCGGGACGGCGGTAGATGAGGGGATGCAGGGTGGCATCGAGGTATACGCGCATCAAATTGAGAAAATCCTGGTCGTTTCGGCTGGAAACGGGATAGACCGTCTTGTCGGGGAAGGTGAAAGCGTTGAGGAAGGTCTGCATCGAGCTCTTGAGCAGCTCGACAAAGGGTTCCTTTGTGGGATAGCGCTCCGAGCCGCAGAGGACCGAGTGTTCGAGGATGTGGAAAACGCCGGTGTCGTCTTCGGGCAGGGTGCGGAAAGCGATGGCAAAGGTCTTGTTTTCGTCGTCGCGGTCGAGCCACAGCAGGCGTGCGCCGGTTTTTTCATGTTCAAACTGCCTGAGGACAGCCTTAAGCTCCTTTAGTTCGCGGTCAGCAATGTGGCGAAAGCCGTGAATGATCTTGTTTGTGTCCATTTTTTACCTCCGGTCAGGGTTATTTCTGTTTATCTGAATTGAACTCGTCCCATGCCTTTTCGATATAGGCTGCGAGACCTTCGTGGAAGGCCTCGCCATAGGGGACAAAGAGATAGGCTTCGTTCTGATATTCGGCACAGTGGTATTTGATGCTGCCGAGGACTGCCTCTGCGTGAGCGTCGACACAGGCAGGGAAACCGTTGCTGCTGAAGGAATAGAACCTCTTTACAAAGGGCAGAGCCTCGTCGGAAAAATGCATTGCCTTGAGTCCGCCGCCGAATACGGGATTCTCGCAGATTATACTTCTGAGGTCGACGGTCCTGCTCTCTATAATCTCGGGAAGCTCGGGAAGGGCCTCCAGCAGAGCTTGGCTGAGCAGGCCTTTTTCATAGCTCCAGCGCAGAAATAC
>JAFOHJ010000308.1 GCA_017421885.1 Clostridia bacterium | reverse complement strand
TGGCGAAAGCAGGTGAAACAAGGCTATCCACCACATAATACAGAAGGTGCGTTTAGGCAGCTTGCCTTTCATTATCTGCCTGACCAGCAGAATGACCGCTATAAGCAGGCTGCCGCTTATGACCCTTTTGGCCACCATTGCCCCGATCACGCTCCCAACTCTTCTACCAGCTTTTTAAGGCGGGCGATCTCGTCGCCAGAAAGCACATCACGGCTGAGCAAAGCCGCAAACAGCTTATCTGCCGCTCCGTCAAATACCTTGTCTATAAGCTCGCGGGTTTCTTTTATCTGCACTGCCTCGCGCTCGGCAAGAGCATGGCAGACAAAATGAGGCTCGATGCGTTCGATGGCACCTTTGGCTATGCAGCGCTTGATGAGGGTGTAGGTCGTGTTGACATTCCACCCTATCTGTTCGTTCAGCTCAGATGCGATCTGTTTGGCCGTGCAGTCGCCTCTTCGCCAAAGAACATCCATGATCTTAAGTTCAGAATCCTGTAATTTTATCTCCATGGTGATACCTCCATACTACTGCAGTAGTTGTTGCAACATCTGTATACTACCACAGTCTTATACTTTTGTCAATACTACATCAGTAGTATACATTGGATAACAAAAGACCTGCCCTATCTCTTTGGATAAGGCAGGTCTTGTATTTTTATAGATCATTCCGCTCCGCATACGCGGTTGACTACTTCACCGATTATGGTGTTTGAAACAAGAAATCCTTCGGGAGTGAGGCTCCATCGGCCGTTTTCATTTTTTACATGACCGCTTTTTGTAAACCTCATAAGCTGTTCGGCAAAAGGCCAGAAGGTGACATCAAAGCGCTTTTCGAACTCTTCGGGATCAATGCCTTCCACAGTTCGAAGCTTGAGCATTACATATTCGCCGCAACGGTTGATATATGCAAGCTCGTCCATGTCTTCAACTATCTCTTTTTTGCCCAAAACACCGTCGATATAGGCATGTATGTCGGGCAGGAACGAAAATCGCCTTCCGCCATAAAAGCTGTGGGCTGCACAGCCGAGGCCAAGATATTCGGAAAGATCCCAATATTTGCTGTTGTGGCGCGATATACGGCCGCCTCGGGCAAAATTGGATATTTCATACTGCTTATATCCCCTGCTCTCGAGATATTTTATTGTCTCGAGATACATATCGGCCTGAATATCTTCATCAGGCTGAACACAGCCTCTTATCTGAAGAGGAGTTCCCTCTTCCACCTTAAGGCAATAGCAGGATATATGTGCCGGATTAAGAGCCACAGTCTTTCTGAGGCTCTCCATCCATCCATCAAGAGTCTGACCTTCAAGTCCGTAAATGAGATCTACCGAAATATTATCGATATATCTCAGGGCCATATTATAGGCCTCAACAGCCTTTTCGAAAGTATGAAGCCTTCCAAGGCAGGCCAGTTCGACATTGTCAGCCGACTGAATGCCCATCGAAAGGCGGTTGACTCCAGCAGCACTGATTCGCTTTAAGAATTTCTCATCTATGCTTTCGGGGTTAGCCTCGACGGTTATCTCAGCTGTCCTCGTAAGCTCAACTCGCTTTGCGATCTCTTTAAGCAGCTTTTCGATGCGTTTGCCTCCGAACACCGAGGGTGTGCCGCCGCCGATATATATTGTATCGGCCACAGGCCCCTCAAAGGGAAAGTATTCTGCCAGCTGAGATATAAGCGCCTCAAGATAACGATCCATCAGCTTATCGTCGTAATTGCAGATAGAATAAAAGTCGCAGTAATCGCATTTGCGCTTACAGAAGGGTATGTGGATATATAATCCAAGTGCCATGGTATTAATCC
>JAFOHJ010000307.1 GCA_017421885.1 Clostridia bacterium | reverse complement strand
TAAGGAGGGCACCATGCTGATCCTCCAAGCCGTTACTTATTACAAGCGCAGCGGTGAATTCCTGATTAAATATCGGGACGCCGTTTCTGGTAAGCCGGTTATTTATAGAGCTAACCGGTTAAAGGAGCCGGAGCTGATCTTCTGCAAAACCAGCCCCCGCCGCCATGAAGGCCCGGATGCGCTGCATTGGTCATAAAAAACCGCCCTCCGGGGCGGTTTTTCGTCGCCTGTCACATTGAAAAATATGCCCTTCTGTGATATCCTATCCCTTGCGAAATTATTCGTAAGAAAAAGGAGAAACACTATGGATAAAGCGGCTTTCCGCACTAAATATTACCCCTGGGTGGTCATGGCCGCCTGCTGCCTCTATATGGCAGGAGGCATCGGCATAGGCACCAACTGCACCGGCGTGTTCATGCGCCCGGTGGCCGACAGCCTCGGTGTCGGCATCGGCTCGATGTCCTTCTACGGCATCGTCCTCAACCTCGTCAATGCCGCCCTCGCCCCCTGGGTCGGACGCGCCTTCGGACGCATCGACATCCGCAAGCTGATGACCGTCGGCACCATCCTCATCGGCGGCGCCTTCCTGCTGCTCTCGATGAGCACGAACCTGCTGTTCATCTATGCCGGCGGCGCGCTGGTCGGCGCAGGCGTAAGCATGGGCACCTTTATGGCCATCACCATCATCATCAACAACTGGTTCATCAAAAACAACGGTCTCGTCATGGGCATCACCATGAGCACCTCGAGCCTCGTCGGCATCATTGCCAACCCCACCGTAAACTATGTCATCGAGCGTTTCGGCTGGCGCATCGCCTATGCCGGAATGGGTGTGCTTATCCTGCTCACCCTGCCCCTTATATGGTGCTTCATCTCGATGTATCCCGAGCAGAAGGGCGCGAGGGCATGGGGCAGTGAAGAGCTCCACGAAGAGGGCACCTATGCCTCTCAGGCCGATGATGCGCCCGTTTCCATCGATATGCGCTCGCCTGCCCTCATCTCCATCCTCGTATTCGTATTCATGCTGCCCTTCGCCAACAGCCACGCAGGCTATTTCCAGAACGTTGCGCTCTCCTGCGGCTTCTCGGCGGCGCTGGGCGCATCAATGATCTCGGCAAGCCTTGCCGGCGAGTTTATCGGCAAGCTGGGCATCGGCTGGCTGACCGACCGCTTCGGTGTCAACCGCGCCCTTGCCATGGTAATGACCATGGGCGGCCTGGGCCTTGCGGGCCTCTTCTTCCTTGAGGGCAGCCCGGCATGGTATCCCCTCGCCTGCGCCCTGATCTACGGCCCCATGCAGGCCGTCGGCACCATCGGCTATCCTCAGATCATCCGCCAGAACTTCGGCGCCCGCTATTATCCCCTCATATATCCCTACATGAGCATCGCAGGCACCATCTCGTCCTCCCTGGCCTCGCCGGCCTACGGCTATATCTACGACCTGAGCGGTTCCTTCATGCCCACCTTTGCAATTGCCCTCTTCGGTCTTGCCCTCTCGATGGCAATGCTGGCAGTGTGCGTTAAGACAAGCCATAAGAAGTAAATACAAAAAATCCATCCACAAAATGTGGATGGATTTTTTTGTTTCAGCTTACTTTACATCAAATGTGGGGCAGTCCATTGTTTCCTTAAGACGTGCGCGGAGCTCGGCGCCCGAAAGAACGGCGATAACGATGCCCTCGGCGCTGACCGAGAAGGAGATATTGTCGTGCAGACCCGAGAGGAAGCACAGCTCCATCGATGTGGCGATGCGGCTCTCGGAAATGATCTCGAAGGCCTCGAGAAGCAGCAGCGAATCATAGAACATGAAGCCGCCTGCAAAGTTGCGGTATTCGGGAGCGAGTGTGTATACACCTTCGCCGCGGGGGATGATGCAGCCCTTCTGCTCGAGGAATACCAGCAGAGCGCCTACTGTGGAGGGCTGGGGCATCTCGACACCGAAGTTTGCGGCCAGCGAGCCGCAGAGACCGTTGATGAAGGGCGATGCCATCTGAGCGGCAATCTCCTCGGCTGTGAAGGTCATCTCGATGCTCTGAGCTGTCAGGTAGGTGCCGATGGCCTTTACGCGGCACATATCGACGCAGGCCATGAGGGTGACTGCCTCTGAAGGAGGCAGGGTGATGTTGATGTCGGCATTCTTGATGCGGGAGTGGGAAATGAAGTCGTCGAGGACGTCTACAACGGCCTGCGAGTCGCCCTCAAGGGGAGTTACCGAGAAGAAGTTCTCCTCGCCTGCGTTATAGTTCTCGGCGCAGGTCAGCTTGCCTGCCGAGAGGTAGGTATACTTCTCAAACATACCGAAGGGCTTCTGAAGCACCATTCTTGCGCTGCGCTCGGGTGTCGACAGAGGCAGGAGGACGTCGGTGGCCTCCTGAGAAAGGCGGCCATCCTTGAAGATGCCCTTTTCCTCAAGGGTCTGAGCCTCGTTGCCGAGGGGCTCCTTCTTATTGTTTACGAAGGGGCTGAGGGGGTTGGTCTTTGCAAAAGAACCTGCGAGGAAGGTTACCTCGCTGGGAGTCAGCTTGATATCCATGGTTTTCTCCTTTTTGTGTTATAGCATATTAATGACAGTTTAACAGATATCACGATAAAAAGCCACCCCAAAGGGTGGCTTTCAGTCTTAATTTAAAACCATGTTATCTTCTGATTCTGCTCGGCGGGAATAAAGCGGGATGCCTTGAAGGCCGGCAGCAGCGCCCTGAAGAATATATACATGATGAATACCTCTACCGGCAGCATCAGCGTGTTCTTGAGCAGGCTGGTGGAAACATAGTAGATGTATCCCTTGCTGTAGAGCATGCTGCTCCACAGCGCTCCGAGACCTACATTGACGATGTAGTTGACACACAGACGGCACAAAACGATGCGGATGATGGTGATGCGCTGGCGATAAAAGAAGATGGCATAGAAGAATGCGCCCGCCATGGCCGACAGGGTGTAGCCGGGGAAGTATGTGTAGCCCGGATGCATGAAAAAGTCGAGGATATCAACGGCGAAGCCATAAAGCAGCGCGCCGATGGGGCCCGAGATCAGGCCTGCCGAGGCTGTGGCAAGATAGGAGAAACGGATGCTGAGGCTCTCGCTGATGGGGATATAGAAATATCCCAGAACAATGGACGCCGCCATGCAGATGGCGCACATGACGAGAACACGCAGCTGACGCACAGACTTCATCGACTGACGCCAAAACTCGGACGAAAAGGGATGCTTGAACATAAAAAAGACCTCCTTGATACGGCTCGTGCCGCATAAGGAAGTAATTGCTCTCGCCCTACGCGGCAGTGGGATGCGGCAAATATACTGCGACTCTTTATCGTTCTTCGTCTCAAAGACAACTCCCCGTCCCTTGAGCACTGTACACATATTTGCCTACTCTGCCAATATAGATTTTTTCGATCGATTCCGATCGATT
>JAFOHJ010000306.1 GCA_017421885.1 Clostridia bacterium | reverse complement strand
GGCACAGTAATCATGACCGGCGACTTCAAGATCGACCCCACACCTGTAAAGGGACAGATGATCGACCTCGAACGTTTTGGTGCACTGGGCAGGGAAGGGGTACTGCTTCTGATGAGTGATTCGACCAATGCCGAACGTGCCGGATTCTCCATGAGTGAGCGCAAGGTAGGCAAGACCTTTGATGCATATTTCAAGGGCTGTGACCGAAGGATCATCGTGGCAAGCTTCGCCTCGAATGTCGACCGAATCCAGCAGATCATCTCCTGCGCTGTCAAATACGGCCGCAAGGTGGCTGTTTCGGGACGCAGCATGGAAAATATCCTGAATGTAGCGCTGGAGCTGGGCTATATCAAGGCCCCCGAAGGTACTATCATCGAGCTGAACGACATAAACCGCTATCCCATGGATAAGATCGTGGTTATCACTACGGGCAGCCAGGGTGAGCCCATGAGTGCCCTTCACCGCATGGCCTTCACCGGCCACCGTGCCATCGAGGTAGGCAGCGGCGACCGCATCATCATCTCGGCATCGCCCATCCCCGGCAATGAAAAGTCGATCTCGGGTATGATCAACGAACTGTTCAAGAAGGGTGCCGAGGTGGTATACAATGCCATTGCAGATGTCCATGTTTCGGGCCATGCCTGCCAGGAAGAGCTCAAGATGATCCTTGCGCTGACAAGACCCAAGTTTTTCATGCCGGTTCACGGCGAGCACCGCCACCTGCTGATCCACGGCGATCTGGGTGTTCAGTGCGGTGTTAAGGAAGAAAACGTCATCATCGGCGAGCTGGGTCAGGTGGTTGAGCTTGACGGTGAGAGGATATACCGCAACACCTCGGTTCAGGCAGGACGAGTTCTTGTTGACGGCTACGGTGTAGGTGATGTAGGTTCGGCAGTTCTGCGCGAGCGCAAGGTGCTCAGCGAAGAAGGTATCATCGTTGCCGAGGCTATCTTCAACCGCGACATGACTCAGGTGCTTTCGGGCCCCGATATCATGACACGCGGCTTCATCTATGCCCGCGAGCAGGGTGACCTGATCGACGGCATGAAGGAGATCACACGCAATGCCATCGAGAAATGCATTGCCGAGAGGCGTACACGTGACCGCAACACCATCAAGAACCGCATCCGCGACGACCTTGGCGAATATCTCTACAAGGAGATCAAGCGCCGCCCCATGGTTCTTCCCATAATTACTATTATTACGGATAATAGCGAGCGATAAGATAAAAGCCGCCCTTTCGGGGCGGCTATTTGAGCGATATATGACAGGAGCCCCACGGAAACCTTTTCCCTTTTACCTTTTGGACTGATATAGCCTTATCTGTCAAACCCTTCGTCGATTCGACGGAGCTCCAAGTATAGGAATAGGCTCCACAGAATTTCCAAAATTCTGTGGAGCCTATTTGTTTTTATTTAGCTATTGGTAGCAATAAAAGTAATATCTTCTCCACTCCAGAAGTCTGGAGTGAAAACGATTTCAAGTTCCTGCCAATCAGTAGGGACTTCGTAGCCAACGACCCCGTTAAACTTTTTGCCTGCGGCAACAGTTCCGTCCAGCTGATTTTTATTGCCCTTTTCCATCAACGCACTGAGGCTGAACGTGCAGGTATAGTCGTCACAGTATGCTTCAAAACTCATCATAGAAGAAACCGTAATTTCCTTATCAGAATCATTTGCAATCTCAAATTCACAAAGCACAAATACATTTCCATCAGTGGGCGTATTGTATGTAGACCCCGTGCTTTCGGTTACGCTGGCAAGAGTAACACTCACGCCTTTTAACTCTGCGGTTTCTCCAACATAAAATGCGCTTTTATTTTCTTTTTCCAGTTCAGGTTCCTTTTCCGTTTGAGTCGGAGTAGTTTCAACATTCTGCGTTGGTGTAGAGGTTTCAGCCTTTTTAGGCTCGTCACCGTCACCAGAAGAACCAATAATGGCGACTAGGAAAAAGAACACCAGAACACCAATTAAAATTGGGTGTCCCTTTTTAAGCTTGGCGCCACAATGAGGACAAGTTTTTGCGCTTTTAGCGACTTCTGCTCCACAGACTTTACAATTTTTTAATTTGCCATTTTTCATATTTTCCACCATCTCTTTCTGAAATAAAATAATACAAATAGGCACATAAAATAGATTTGAAATGAGCAATTTAAGTCTACCATCATTCAAAATATATGTCAATAATCGCATATACGAATTATAACAGATGTTAAAAACCGCACATCCTTCCTATACTCAATGTGGACGGAGGTATTTGCAGATGATAAGCTATGGACCGCTATTTCAGACGATGAAAGAAAAAGGGATTACATCCTATCGCTTAGGCAAAATGGGGTTTCCACTGTCGAATTATTATGCCATGAAGCGCGGCGAAAATATTTCCACGCACACATTGAATCAACTATGTAAATTGCTTCAATGCAGGGTGGAAGATATATTAGAATATTTGGACGAGGAATAAGCTACAGACATGGAAGTTAAATCCATATCTGTAGCTCTTTGTTTTTTATTGAAATTGTTAAACAATGTTTAAATTCAAGGATTTGGTAAAATCGACAAAGTTGGAAGCCGTCAGTCCATAAGTAAAAAGGGAGGAAACCTCTCGTCCCTTTACATCTGAAACAATTTTTGGTATACTGTAATATAATATTGCCCGAAGTATAAACAAACCTTCGATTCGGCAGAAAAGAGGATAGCTTATGGATAAAAAGTTGGCAAAACTCTTGGAACCGGGGTTTAAAACGATATTTCTGATGCTCGTCGTCTGTGTCGCCATTACGGGTTATTTTTCCATACCCATCGCGGCAGCCGAAGGTGTCTGCACCGTCCTTCTGTATGTGTTTTACAGACGAAAGGCACGGAGACGCCGCAACAGCGTCAGACGTTATGTGGAAAATCTCGCCTTTCAGGTAGACAACGCATCCAAACATACTATTGTCAATTTTCCCTTGCCTATGGCCATTCTGAGGCTCGACACCGGCGAGCTGGTGTGGGAGAACGAGGTGTTCGTTTCGCTTAACGGACACCGCGGTAGTGTTCACGATTCTCATGTCACCGAGATCATCCCCGGTTTTGACACAAGATGGCTGACCGAGGGCAAGTCGGAATGCCCATTTCCCATCGAGATGGCAGGACGTAAATACACTGTCTACGGCAACCTTGTCAAGGGTTCGGCCGTCGAGACCGGTGCCCTTCTGGCAACACTCTTCTGGGTGGATGTCACCGAGCATGACAGGCTGGTCGAGCATTTCAGGCGAACAAGGCCTGTTGTTGCCACCATCCTTATCGACAGCCATGAGGATCTTTACAAAGGCATCAGCGAGACTGAGAAATCTATGATCACCGCTGATATCGACCGCCGCCTTACCGAGTGGTTCAAGCCCAGCGGCGGCATACTGCGCAAACTCGAGCGAAGCAAGTATCTCGTTGTCTTCGAATACAGTGCTCTGCTTCACTTCACAGCCGATAAGTTCACCATCATCGAGAGCATGCATGAGGTAAAGAACAGCGAGGGCATCCCTGCCACCATCTCCATCGGCATCGGTAAGGGAAGCGACTGCAGCCTCGAGCAGCTCTACACTTTTGCCAACCTCAGCCTCGACATGGCTCTGTCGCGCGGAGGCGATCAGGTAGTTATCAAGTCTCCCACCGACTTCGAGTTCTACGGCGGTCAGAGCAAGGAGATTGAAAAGCGCACAAAGGTCAAGGCACGAGTTGTTGCAAATGCTCTCAGACAGCTCATTCGCGACTCCAGTCAGGTCTTTGTTATGGGTCATAGGGTCTCTGACCTCGACTCGATAGGTTCGGCAGCCGGCATCGTTGCCGCAGTCAGAAAGTGCGGCAAAAAGGTGCACATTGTCTGCAACCGCGAGCTTACTTCGGCAAAGGAGTTGATCGACCGCCTTGCCGCAGCACCCGAATACGAGGGTATATTCGTCAGCGAAGAGGAGGCCATGATCATGGCCGATGCCCAGTCGTTGCTGGTAGTTGTCGACACATCCCGCCCCGATATCGTCGAGAGTCCTAAGCTGCTTGACGCTATCCAGAAGGTCACTGTAATTGACCATCATCGCCGCGCCGCAAGCTATATCGAGCGCACAGCCATCAATCTGCACGAGCCCTATGCCAGTTCGGCCAGCGAACTGGTCACCGAGCTACTGCAGTATATAATCACCCCCAACGAGCTGCTTAAGGTCGAAGCCGAGGCCCTTCTTTCGGGCATCGTACTCGACACCAAGAGCTTCACCGTCAAGACCGGCGTCCGCACCTTCGAGGCGGCTGCCTACCTGCGTGAGATCGGCGCCGACACCGTCGACGTCAGAAAAATGTTCTCGGGCAACCTTGACGGTTACATAAAGCGCTATCAGATGATCTCCGAGGCAAGACATATCTTCCCCGGTATCTCGCTGGTAGTGTCCCACCAGCCTGTCGAGCGCGCAGTCGCATCGCAGGCGGTAGATGAGCTGATCAATATCTCCGACGTTTCGGCCGCCTTTGCGGTGTTTGCCGAAGGTTCGGGAGGAACCGCCGTTTCGGGCCGTTCCTATGGTAAGGTAAATGTTCAGTTCGTTCTTGAAAAGATCGGAGGCGGCGGCAGTATGACTATGGCCGGCGCCCAGTTCAGGGATAAAACGCCCGATGAGGTTGTTCCCATGCTTCATCAGGCAATATCCGAATATCTGAATGAAACAAAGAGAAAAGAGGAGTAAAAATATGAAAGTAATTCTGCTTGAAAATGTAAAGGGTCAGGGCAAGAAGGGCGAGATGGTCAATGTATCCGACGGTTATGCCCGCAACTTCCTCCTGCCCAAGAAGCTGGCTATGGAAGCTACAGCCGATGCTATGAACGCCAAGAAGATCGCCGATGACGCAGCAAAGCGCCGTCACGACCTCGAGAAGCAGGCTGCTATCGACCTGAGCAAGAAGCTGGCTGAGATGCCCGTTAAGATCAAGGCGAAGGCCGGCAGCGGCGGACGAATTTTCGGCTCGGTTACCACAAAGGAGATTTCCGATGCGCTCAAGGCTCAGTATAATATCGATATTCCCAAGGCAAAGCTGACACTCGATGAGGGCATCAAAAGCTTTGGCACCTACGAAGTCAAAGCCAAGCTGTTCACAGAAGTAAACGGCGTAGTTAAGGTAGTAGTAAGTGAAGAATAAAAAACGCAAGGCTTCGTGCTTTGACTTCGAACGGCACAAGGGTGCCGCGCCGCCCCTGCGGCGAGTGATTTCCGCTGATTCATTCGGCGGAAATCTATAAAATGACAAAGGGGCCCTCACAAGAACGT
>JAFOHJ010000305.1 GCA_017421885.1 Clostridia bacterium | reverse complement strand
GGATGAGATAGAGAAGGCGAAGCGCGCCATCGAGTTCATGGGCGGAAAGCTTGTGGGCACACATGAATATTCCACCGAAGAGGGCGTTATGAGGCAGGTGCTCGTTATTGAGAAGGTAAAGCCCTCGCCCAAGGGATATCCACGCAAGTTCGCGGCCATTTCCAAAAAGCCTTTATAACATTCAAAGCTCCCCTTTATGGGGAGCTTTTTGATTAATTGCAGATAAACATACATTCGCCATATTTCCGCTTGTCCTTATGGTAAAATATAGCAAAAGGAAGTGGAAATATGGCTTTTTCTATAGATTTTAAGGGCAGACCCATTCTTAAACATATCGCCCTTTATAAGATAGTACCCAACCCTCATCAGCCGAGGAAGATATTCGATGCCGAGGCTCTGCGCCAGCTTGCCGACAGCATCGAACAGCATGGCATCATAACGCCCCTTACGGTCAGAAGGGAAGGGGAGAGGTATGTCCTGATCGCCGGTGAAAGGCGGCTGAGGGCATCGAAGCTTGCCGGCCTTGACACCGTGCCGTGTTATGTGCTTGAGGCAGACGATGGGCAAAGCGCCGCCATGGCGCTGGTGGAGAACCTGCAGAGAAGGGATCTCGACCCCTTTGAGGAGGCGGAGGGGCTTGTCAGGCTGACACGCGATTTCGGCCTGACCCAGCAGCAGGCGGCCGAGAAGATAGGCAGGACTCAGGCGGCGGTGGCCAACAAAATGCGGCTGCTGAAGCTTCATAAGTCGACGATCGAGATCATCCGCGAACATGGCCTTAGCGAGAGGCACGGGAGGGCGCTGCTTGCTCTTGAGGATGAAGAAGAACAGAATGAGGTGGCAAGACATATTGCGGATCATGGCCTTAATGTGGCGCGCAGCGAAGAATACATAGCGCGGCTTATTGAAAAACGGGATGCGCCAAAGCCTAAGCGGCAGTTATACATAAAGGATATCAGGTTTTTCCTGAACAGTGTCACAAAGGCGGTGGACTCGGTGCGCAGCGCAGGGATAGATGCTGTCTGCACCAGAAGCGAGGAGGAGGACGGCATAAGGCTGACGATCCTTATCCCGGCAAAACGGGGATGAGGGGGCATTTGCGGGCGTGCAATGCACGCCCCTACAGGGTGGTTTCCCGTCAGACAACTCGTAGGGGCGAGCAGTGCTCGCCCGCAATTCATCATACCCACGCATATATTTTAATGAAAATATCCTGTAAAGGTGCATGGCTTTACAAAAGCGGCAAAATCCACCTATGTTTCACGTGAAACATGGCAAAAAAGCTGTGAAACACAAAAAATAGCTTTTTCCTTCCTTTACACTTTTGCTTAATGAGTGTATAATTGGATTTACATAAATCCCACACCCGAAGCAAAATAAAATGGAGGAGAAACATGGCGAAAATCGTATCGCTGGCCAATCAGAAGGGCGGCGTAGGCAAAACAACAACTGCAGTCAACCTGGCGGCTTTTGTCGCGGCGAAGGGTAATCGTGTCCTTCTCGTCGACCTCGACCCTCAGGGAAACTCCTCATCGGGCCTGGGATATCCCGGCGACAGGAAGAATAATATCTATCCCGCTCTGCTGGGACAGTGCACAGCCGAAGAGGCCCTCTTTAAAACCAAGTGGTGCCACGTTCTGCCTTCCGATATAAACCTGGCGGGAGCCGAGCTTGAACTGGCGGTGGGCGAGCTGAGGGAAAAGGCCCTCAAAAATGTGCTCAGCCAGATCTGGGATAATTATGATTATATTTTCATTGATTGTCCGCCTTCGCTGGGATTGCTCACTATAAATGCACTCAATGTATCCGACAGCGTGCTGGTGCCCATGCAGTGTGAGTATTACGCGCTGGAGGGACTCAGCCAGCTTGTGTCCACTATCAGGACGGTCAAGAAGCTGTATAACCCCAAGATAGACATCGAGGGAATCCTGCTCACCATGTATGACGGCAGAACCAATCTGACGCTGCAGGTGGCCGAGGAGGTTAAAAAGTTCTTTGGCAAGAAGGTTTATAAAACCGTAGTGCCGAGAAATGTAAGACTTTCGGAGGCACCCAGCCACGGCCAGCCCATCATAGCCTACGACAGGCTCTCGAGGGGCGCCGAGGCATATAACGAGGTGGCCAACGAATTTCTTAAAAATCAGAGAGGAGGGGCAAGATGACATCAGGTAAAGGCCTCGGAAAAGGGCTTTCGGCTCTTTTTGGAGAGGATATGACAGAGGATATCGCACAGGTGAGAGGAATCAAGCTGCGCGACATCGAGCCCAACCCCGATCAGCCCAGGCGCGAGTTCGACCCTGAGGCTCTCAGTGAGCTGGAGGAGAGCATCCGTCAGAACGGCGTCATCACCCCTATCACAGTGCGCCGCACCGGCGATAATTATGTTATAATCGCAGGAGAGCGCCGCTGGAGAGCGGCAAGGGCGGCAGGACTTGACGAGATCCCGGCATATGTTCTGGACGTAAGCGAAAAAGAGGCATATCAGTTTGCGCTGGTAGAAAACCTGCAGAGGCAGGACCTTAACCCCATCGAAGAAGCTATGGGCTACCGTAAGCTGATCGACGATTTCGGCTACAGCCAGGACAAGGCGGGCGAAAAGGTGGGCAGGTCGCGTTCCTATATCACCAATTCGCTCAGACTGCTGAGCCTTCCGCAGACGGTGATCGACATGATCTCAGCCGGCGTGCTTTCGGCGGGCCACGGCAGGGCATTGGTAGTCCTTTCGGAGCAGCAGGCGCTGGAAGCCGCAAAGACCATTATTGAAAAAGAGCTTTCGGTACGCGAGACCGAGAAGCTTGTCAAGCGCATGACCGAGAATGACGGCAGGGAAGGGGAGGACGACCCCAGGGAAGACCTCACCGCCATGTATCTCCGCGAGCTGGAACGTCAGATGGCATCCAGCACCGGACACAAAGTGACCATCGTTCACGGCAAGCGCAAGGGCAAACTCACCATTGAATATTACGGCAACGAAGACCTCGAAAAGGTCTGTGCCGCACTTAATAAGATAGAAAAAGAATAAAAAAGGAAAAAGAGGTATTTATCATGCTGGATATCAGATACATCAAGGAAAATCCTCAGGAAGTTATCGCAAGACTTGCCGCAAAGGGCAAGGATGCCAACTTCGAGATAAATGAGATCCTTCGTCTTGATGGCGAGCGCCGTGCGCTTATCCTCGAGACCGATAATAACAAGGCTGAGCAGAACAAGGTCAGCAAGCAGATCCCCATGCTCAAGAAGCAGGGCGAGGATGTTGCTCCCATCATGGCAAGAATGAAGGAGCTGGCCGAGAGCATCAAAGAAAACGACAACAAGATCCGTCAGGTAGAGGCTGACCTGCGCGAAGTAATGCTTTCGCTGCCCAACCTGCCCGACCCCGACCTCAAGCCCGGCGGAAAGGAGAACAACGAGGAGCTCAGACAGCACGGCACACCCCATGTCTTCGATTTCGAGCCCAAGAACCACGTTGATCTCTGCACAAACCTCGGCCTCATCGACTATGAGCGCGGAACCAAGCTCTCGGGCAGCGGTTTCTGGGTATACAGAGCTATGGGCGCGCGCCTCGAGTGGGCTCTGCTCAACTATTTCATCGACACACATCTGGCCGACGGCTATGAGATGGTAATGGTTCCCCATATGCTGGGCATGGATGCCGGCTATGCATCGGGCCAGTTCCCCAAGTTCAAGGAAGATGTTTACTGGATGGAGCGCGACGAGGATGAAAGACCTCTGTTTATGCTGCCCACAGCCGAAACAGCGCTGGTAGGCCTGCATATGAACGAGATCCTCACCGAGAAGGAGCTGCCCAGAAAGTATTTTGCATACACACCCTGCTTCCGCAAGGAGGCCGGCAGCCATCGTGCCGACGAGCGCGGCATGGTAAGAGGCCATCAGTTCAACAAGGTCGAGATGTTCCAGTACACACTGCCCGAGAAGTCGGACGAGGCTTTTGAAGAGCTGGTAGGCAAGGCAGAGGCGCTGGTAAAGGGCCTTGGTTTCCACTTCCGCACAGTCAAGCTGGCTGCGGAGGACTGCTCGGCATCCATGGCAAGAACATACGACATCGAGATCCACATTCCTTCGATGAACGGATATAAGGAAGTATCTTCGGTCTCCAATGCCCGCGACTATCAGGCAAGAAGATCGGCCATCCGCTTTAAGAGAGAGGCAACAGGCAAGACAGAGTTCGTTCACACACTCAACGGCTCGGGCCTTGCAACAAGCCGTATTCTGCCCGCTATCGTCGAGCAGAACCAGCTTAAGGACGGCAGTGTAGTTGTTCCCGAAGTCCTGCGCAAGTATCTCGGCGGCATCGAAGTTCTCACAAAGGATATGAAGAACTGGAAGTAAGAATTATATATAATAAAAAATCCACCCTTCGGGGTGGATTTTTTTTATGTATGCCTTTACTCTGCGTCGGCGTAGCCTTCGAAGATGCGTACGAAGAACTCGACGCTGCTGTCGAGGGTGGTTGTATCGACATGCTCGTTAACGGCATGGACTCCGCCGCCCTTGCCGCTGTTGCGGCCGCCTACAAAGCGGTAGACGCTGTCGGAAAGACCGCAGTAATAGCGCGAGTCGGTGCCGCCGGTAACGAGGCCGGGAACGATGGTGACGCCGGGATGCATGGCCTTGGTGACCTGCTCGACCAGATGGAAGCCTGCGCTTTCGGTGGAGGATATAGCGGGAGGATTGTGTCCCTTTACCAGGCGGAACTTTACCTCTTCAGGCAGGACTGCACGGAAGTGAGCCTCAAGATCCTCAAGTGTGTCGCCGGGCAGCAGGCGGGAGTTGGTAACGATGGCAGCCTTTTCGGGCAGGATGTTGGCCTGAGCCGAACCGGAGGCCATTGTGGGGGTGGTGGTCGTGCGGAAGAATCCGTTGTTTTCGCGTGTTTCGAGGCAGATGCGGCGCAGAGCATCCCAGTTGGCCACAGGATCGGCCTTGAGCTGTCCCATTTCGCCGGCGGTGATGGGTGCCTGAGCCTTGAACATATTTGTGACTACCTCGGTGAGCTTAAGAGGCATGGGGTTGGCTTCGAGGGTCCACATTGCATAGCCCAGCTTGCCGAGTGCGTTGTGCAGAGGGGGATTTGCGGCGTGGCCGCCCTTGTCTTCTACCCAGAACTCATAGTCGGCATAGCCCTTTTCGCCGATATTGATGGTGGCAACAGGGCCGTTTTCGGTCTGCATGACTCCGCCGCCCTCGTCGAGGACAAGGCCGAAGCGAATGCCGCGTTCCCTGAAGGTGTCGGCAATGATCTGGCATGCAGCGCCGGGGCCGCCCATGATCTCTTCGTTATAACCGAAGGCTACATAGATATCGTAGTCGGGAACAAAGCCGTCACCGATAAGGCCTTCGAGAGCCTCGAGCTCGGCCAGCATTGTGCTCTTGCAGTCGCCCGAGCCGCGGCCCCAGAGGATGCCTTCTTCGTCGATGTGGCCGGAGAAAGGAGGATAGATCCAGTTATTCCAATCGCCCTCGGGGACAACGTCCATATGGGCGCAGACGAGGACAGGGAGCTTGCCCGACTTGCCGGTGCCCTTCCAATGGAAGACGAGGGCGCACTTGCCCATGATCTCCTTTTCCATGGTCTTGTGAACCAGAGGATAGGTCTCTTTAAGATATGCATGAAGGGCAAAGAAGTCGTCGACACGGGTCTTGTCGGGGTCGGCACTGGAAACGGTGGGGAACTTTACCATGCCTGCGAGATGCTGGGCAAACAGAGTGTTATCATATTTCATAATGGTTTGATTCCTTTCAGAATGTATTTTAAGAGAAAGAGGCAGGCCAAGCGGCCTGCCTCGATTATAACTTATTTATGCTCCTTGAGCCATTCGAGGGCGCAATGGACATATACGGCGGGGCCGTAGGGGAGAGCTGCCTCGTTGTAGAGGACCTTGGGGTTATGGTTGGAGATGCGCATAGCGGGATCGTCGACCTGAGCGCCCAGCCAGAAGATCTGTGCGGGAACGGCATCGCCAAAGTAGGAGAAGTCTTCCGAGCCGGTGGAGCGCTGCTTCTTGGGATGGAGCTTTTCCTCGCCGACGACATCGGCTGCATAACGGACTACTTCATCGGTGAACTCGGGATCGCTGTCCATGGGAGGAGCAGAGAAGAGCCACTCGACCGAAGCTTCGCCGCCGAAGAGCTTGGCTGTGCCTTCGACGATCTCTTCAACACGGCGTACCATGAACTTGGTCAGCTCCTTGTTGAAGCCGCGCATTGTGCCGCGGAGATGACCCTCTTCGGGGATGACGTTTGTGGCGCCGTCGCCGAATGTCATTGTGCCGACTGTCAGCGTGCACTGCTCGGCAGCGTTGATCTCGCGTGCCAGCAGCTCCTGCAGAGCAAGATAGATGTGAACGCCGATGTTGATGGGGGAGATACCCGAGTGGGGAGCTGCGCCATGGCAGCCCTTGCCCTTGACTGTGATGTCAAAGCCGTCGGCCGAACCCATGTTGGGTCCCTTGCCGAAGGTCAGCGCGCCAGGCTCGCCGAAGGGGCCGACGTGGATACCGAGTGCGGCATCGACCTTGGGATTCTCAAGAACACCGTGCTCGATCATGTCCTTTGCGCCGCCAAAGGTCTCTTCGTTGGGCTGGAAGCAGATCTTGACAGTGCCTTCGATCTCGTCTTCATGAGCCTTGAGCAGCTTGCAGGCGCCCAGCATCATGGACATATGGAAGTCATGGCCGCAGGCGTGCATCATGCCGGGATGCTCGGAAGAGAAGGGAAGGCCGGTCTCTTCGGGCATGGGCAGAGCGTCCATGTCGGCGCGGATAAGGATGCACTTGCCGGGCTTTTTGCCGCCTGCGAGGGCGACGATGCCGTTTGTGCCGCAGTCCTGAGGCTCATAGCCCATCTCGACCAGCTTTTCCTTGATATATGCAACTGTCTTGGGAAGAACGTTTGTGATCTCGGGGTAGCGGTGGAAGTGGCGGCGGTTGGCAACCAGCTCGTCCATCATTTCCTGGGATTCTTTAAGAAACTTATTCATAATGAGTTATCCTCCTTGTAAAAAGCGCTTTCGCGCATACTATTCATCATACCATATATTATAACAGAGTAAAGGAAAGATGGGGTGACGAAAAAACGCGGTTATTTTTGGGTATTTTGCTGTGTGTGGTGAGCCAAGGCTCCTTTTGAAAGGAGCTGTCAGCGTAGCTGACTGAGGTTTGGCAAAATGGCTCCCTTGTGCAAAGGGAGCTGTCTGCAAAGCAGACTGAGGGATTGCAGGCGTGGCTTGCTGACAACCCCTCCGGGTAACTGCGTTACCCACCTCCCCTTACACAGGGGAGGCATGGCCAAACACCCGTCAGGCTTCGCCTGCCACCCTCTTTCAAAAGAGGGCTCTTGGCTCTCCCTCTGGGAGAGCTGTCTGCGAAGCAGACTGAGAGGGCGCTAATGGCCCCCTTGCCTAAAGGGGGCTGTCAACGAAGTTGACTGGGGGATAT
>JAFOHJ010000304.1 GCA_017421885.1 Clostridia bacterium | reverse complement strand
GCCATAGATCGATTTAACTGCCGCGGCAGTTATCGCATATGTTTCAGTTAAAGAGCCAAAAATTAAGTGCTCTAATTCTTCATAAAATTCTTCCCAAACCCAAAGAGACTTATCTGTAGCAAAATACCCTTTAATATATTTGAATATTGTTTCAAGATATTTATCTTTAGAGGTAGAAATATTCTATCTCATTTTATCATATTCAGTTAGAATTTGATTTCTATCCATAATCATTCTCCTCTACTGGAGCTCTCGAGCAAACTAAACTACCTAAGCTGCAAGAGCATATCTCTTTTACTTTATGTATATATTATATCATAATTTTTGTAAAAAGTCAAAAAAATATAAAAATAATGAGTTATAAGATAAGAACCATCAACCCTCTACACCATAGTCGCTGACGCTACGCGTCGCCTCGTATGCCTCGCCTCACCACTCTATCTATATTATATGAGCTTACCTCGAGGATTTTCAACTTCTTATTTATAACTCATTACCCAACATAAGACCCCAGTTCATTGCGGCCCTTATTACCGTGGATTAAGGTCGGACACTCCTTATGTTGTAAATCTAATTTAACAATAATACCGCCGCATCAGTTTATATAATATTAAACTACCACAGATAAAGGATGCTTTCGTTTCCCTACACGGCATACATTATGGCTTTTGTATGCAACTACCAAAGCTTCTTTTTATTTAGGCTCAGGCAAATGCTTCTTCAATTAGGCAAGCATCAGACCTTTGGCTGGGGTGCTGAGGTTCGAACTCAGACTATTGCCTTCAAAGGGCTCCGGTTTTAGAGACCGGCGTGCTAACCATTACACTACACCCCGATATGCCGACCGATCGGATGACCGAGGCACGGCATTCACTTCATCCCGACTTTATCATACATCGGAGCGAACTTTTTGACTCTATTATGAGTCATCACGCCCAGAAGCTTCTCATTACCGTTCTTTTCAACGATATACACTCGAGCATTATCCGTAGACACAGCTGAACGACCTTTTGGACTCGTCAATGCTTTCGCACACTTTTCCAAATGCGACATATTAACAGTGCTGACATTAATACGCTTATCGCTACCAATGATAGCGAACATAGGCAAACCCTTTTCATTAAAAGCGGGATCAGCTTCGCGTATCTTACCGCACCATTTCATATGATATTCATCGTGAATATCGGTAATAATAAGATGAGTTTTAATTAATGCCTCTCGCATACTCCCTCCTGTTGGAACGAATTAAAAAAATCCATAATATCATTATCCACTTCTCTGGTGTTAATATCAGCACTTCGAGGAGCGGGTTTTGACTGATGCGATGGATGTTCTGTTTTCCAGCATTTGAGAAAATGTTTTACAAGAATTTCTTCTGTTTCACATTCTTTATTACAGGTTGGACAAATATACATTTTTTTTCACCTTTTCAATCGGGTTGGCTGGGGATAGAGGACTCGAACCTCTACAACAACATCCAAAGTGTTGCGTGCTACCATTACACAAATCCCCAATATTTACAAGACACATTCATTAATTCCATTTAAAAGATGGGAGCTATTCAAGCAAATGAGTTGCTGTATGTGTCTTTATGGTGCGGAGTGAGGAACTCGAATCCCCGACCCCCTCGGTGTAAACGAGGTGCTCTAACCAACTGAGCTAACTCCGCGTCTATTATTCAACAGAAAAGCCTAAACGAAGATAAGAGATGTTGGGCAGATCCTTATAATCACTTTCGGCACACAACATTCTTACTTTTGTAATTGCGTTATCATAACGCATTTTTGCGATAGTCAGCTCAGAATTTGCTACTTCAAAGTAAGCCTCACTCGCCCAGTTAAAACGATTATGAGCATCAGTGAGCTGCTCTTTGGCATCGAGCATATCCAGCACTGCCAGTTCTTTTTCAGTGGGCACTCTGTTCTTTTTCATAACTATCAATTCCTTTCTTAACTTTCTATAAATATTATAACATAATTTTTTATAAAAATCAAAAAAGAATAAGACACTTAACTAAATAGATGCCAGTATCTTCGATTGACGAATTAATCAGTTTGATTATATCGCCATTTATAACCATATGCTGTTTTTCGCTGTCCTTTACAGACAGAAGCAATATGTCCTGAGTGTTGCTTATTTAAAAAAGCATAAGCTTCTTTTAAAGAGGGAAAAATTTTTAATTCTTCATCTGTATCCTTATCAATCATTATGATAGAATGATTAATAACTTCTCTTCCTCGCTGCTTACGCTGCTCATCAGAAATATTTTTCAGTTCAAGAGCTTTTTTAATAGTTGCTCCATCATAATTAGTAAGTTTTTGAATTTCTAAATTATTTTTTCCTTCATTAAATAAATGATAAATTAAATCATAGTCGGCATAATGTTTACCATCGCCGCCTTTGGTGGCATTATATCCGTATTTGAAACTGCCTAATGTTTCAATCCAATAGATTTCTTTTTCATTTATTTCGCTCTCAGACACTTCTTCAAGCAATGAAATCTTAAAGTTCTCAATACCATACTTGGTCATAGCATCATACAAAGGACGTTTTTCACAACGCTCTTTTTTGTAATCCCTACAATGCTCTTTCCATCTTTTTTCGATGGTATCTAAGGTTTTACCAACATACACCTTATCATTAATTACATTGGTAATTTTATAAATGTATGGCATAACTAAATACCTCCTTTTTATTTATTTTAATCAGTATCAGTAAAAGCAGAGAACGCCACGTGCAGGCTCTGATTATCGTTCTCCTCCGAGTAGCAGGTCTCGAACCTGCGGCCTGGTGGTCCCAAACCACCCGCCCTACCAACTGAGCCATACCCGGATATACAAGACAGCTAAATAAAACTATTTTAATCCCAATATTAAATGTTATTATTAAATAAGATTTGCTGCAAGGATCATCCGAAAGCGTGATGCCGTCGACCTCTTTGCCGCTGTAATACAGCTTCGTGCCTTCCACCCATGCAAGCGCGTCCTTGGAAAGTATGCCGGTGATATTGTCCATGCCCTGATGATACATGCCGCGCTTCTTTCGCTCGGCACACAGGGGATAATGGTCGCACGTCAGGTTCTCTTCGTGATACCATTCGCCCTCGTTGATCTTCAGGTTGTGGTTATACCCGCCGAATACCTCCGTCATCGTGCGCGTCTGCGCGCCTTCCATAAGCTCAGGTAGATAGGGCATCCGGCAGCACCTTCCTTCTCTCCGTGAACCGGAACCCGCCCGCCTGTTTCGGCATATGGGTGCGGTTGTACCAGTCCGTATACGTCACATATGCGTTGTTGAACATGGCGCGGCTGTTGTTGTACTTTGCGATCTCCATGTTGTTCAGGTCGATCTGGCTCTCCAGCCAGAACTGATAAATATTATCGTGCGGGAATGCCGCCAGCAGCTCGGTGTCGTCGTCGGTGTGCTCGTCATAGCCGACGAATCCGCTGCAATCCGTGCATGCCCAGCCTTCCGGCGGCGCACACTGAGTGCTCTGCTCATGGGTGGCGATCAGGTCGTGCCAGATCAGCGCGTCCAGCTCACTCAGCCACCGGACCTTGTCCACGCGCTCAAACCGGTTGGGTCTCAGGCGGTCAACCGTCTCAATCGCTCTGCCTATCGTCATATCCTGCCCTCCTCTCTATAGAAAAAAGGCGAGGCGTTCTGCCCCGCCTTTGCGGTGGGCGCTTATCGTGCGCCCTGGATTTCTCTGGAAAGCTCCTGCTGTCTGCTGCTGTACTCTTCGCGGAAGCGCTTCATGCGCTTGCGTGCTTCGACCATATCGGCAACACTCTTGGGTACCTCTACGCTCTTACCGCGAGGAATCTGCCAGTTCTTGCCGTTGATGCCGACAAACAGCATGGGAGGCTCACCGGACTCCTTATCTACGAATACGGTTACCTTTTCCTCGTTAACAGGGGTTGCGTTTTTAGCGGCCATATGCTGCTCCTTTCCGGGGCGGCGCATGGCCGCCCCTGTCATTTATTGCGTTTCATTATCAGCCTTCGAAAGGCGGGTCTACGTTGCGTTCGTCGCTGCCGCCCCAGGTGGACAGGGAATCCACGCGCAGCAGGCGCTCGGGATACAGGATCTTGGTCGCGTGCTCAAACTTATAGCCAGCAGTGCTGAACTGGTTCAGGGGGCCGCCGGCCTGATCCTTGTCCTTGATGATCATTTCCATATTGCCGCCTTCGGGGTCTACGATGCCGTAGGCGTCCTTGCCCATGAAGAAGGTGGAATATACCAGCTTGTCGCCGTTCTGATAGATGGGAGCGTTGGTGGATTCGATGAAGCGCACGCCGTGCAGCTCGCCGATTTCGCCGTTGAAGATCTCGGTGGTGGCTGCGTACTTGTGGGCTTCAATCCATTCGGCGGAAGAACGCAGGTCGTATTTCACGGAAGGATGGATGATTGCGACATACTTGCCGTTGATGCGGGGTGCCTTGTTCTTCTTCAGGACGGTGGCAGCCTTATTGACCATGTCGGGGGTCAGGAAGTTGTTGCCTTCAACGAACTGGCTGGGGTTGGTTACGGCGGTATCGCGGCCGTCTTCGCCGATGGTGTCAGCGAACAGCACGTTGGTGCCGGTCATCAGCTCGTTGCGGATCAGGGCGTCCATAGTCTCGCCTGCGGATGCGCCCAGTTCCTCGGTTGCGCCCAGCAGAATGTTGTCCACTGCGTGCATGTCCAGGATGTCAGAAATGGCCACGTACATACCATACTGGGTCAGCTCGCCGAACAGGTTGGTCATACCAAGTACCTTGCCTGCAGGGATGACAGCTTCCTGCAGTTCGGTGCCGTTGGGCAGGGTGTCCATCTTGCGCCATTCTACGACACGGCCCTTGTTGGCGGGAAGACCCTGCTTCTTGCCGAACTGTGCAAACAGCAGCTCGCTGCGGCTGTTCTCCAGAAGCTCGGTGTCGTAGTAGGTCTTCATGGTGGGGGACATTGCGTTCGTGGTGGTTGCTGCGCCGGTGTAGGCGTTTACGCTGCCGCCGGTGGTGTTTACAAGGGTACCGCTATCTGCAAAAAGCTGAAGATTGAAATCGAAATTGAACATTGTTTTTCTCCTCTCTGTAATTAGGTCACAATATGTTTAGAGAGGAATCGGTCTTTAGAATACTACCTTTTCCCCTCGGGCTGCCCTGCGTCTGATCTCTGCTCGATCAGCCGGGGTCAGCGTCCTCGGATCGGTTTTCACGGTGGCTGCGCTCTGTCCGCCCTTCAGGCCGTTCTCCGTCGGTCTTGCGCCGTTGGCCTGAATGGCTTTGGACATCCTCTCGGCCTGTGCCTGGGCATTCGCCTGCAGGATCTCGTCCTTGTGTATTACAAAATACGCTTGTTCGACCGGTACATTATTGCCAGGTCCTGTAAGTCTCTTGAAAACCGGATTTTCCAATTCTTTTTGCAGGTCAATTCCCGGATATTTTTCTTTCAACTTCTCAGCCTGCATCTGAAGGTTTGCATAATGATTTGCAAAGAACTCATCCTGCATCCTTTTCTGCTCCTGCGCTTTGTACTTGTCGTTCTCTCGCTTCAACTTATTTACGATTTTGACTGACTCGCGGCTCATGCCAAGCCGCATGGCCTCCTCATCAAGCTCATCTTCGTCGTAAATTATTGCGTCGATCATGCCGTCGATGTCCGTGGGATCCACGTTGAACTTCTTTCCGATGGCCTCCATCAGGGGCTTGTAACTCTCAAGCATCGCCTCATTGTCCGCGTTCTTCTTGAATCGCTGCTGAATGATGCTCTGTACATGGCTGTCGAAATCGGCCTTGTACTTACCCTTGATCAGGCTGTCGAAGCTCTCCTCCGTGCCCTCTCCCTGTGCTGCGGCCTTCTCTGCAGGTGCGACCTGCTGCGCGTTACCACCTTCCTGAATGCCGTACTGCACATTCGCAAGCGGGTTTTCGCGTCTTCTGCGATTATTGCGCACCCCGGCGTCGGGTGCCTGTACGCCCGTGTCTCCGCCTGCGGCCGCCGCTGCGCCGCCATCGCCGCCGGCTGCTCCGCCGTCAGCAAAAAGCTGGAGTTTGAAAATGAAATTGTCCATGTTTACACCTCTCTGTCCGTAAGTGGACGACCCTATGCCTGTATTTTAGCAAATCCATGGGGCGTAATGTCACCCCCCTCTACGGCTGCATCTATGTGGGCTTTTCCCCTTGCTTCCCGGAGCTTTTATACCCTCGGCTGGCTTGCGCCCTGGCTGCGTTCCCGGGCATTTTCCATCTTGGCTGCCGCGCCGCCGGGATCCTTTTCCCCTAACTGTACACCGCCGCCCATCGGCATGCCGCCGGTGGCCTGTGCGCCGCCGATGATCGTCTGGCTCAACTGCTCCGCAAGCGCGGGATCAACCTGCTGTGCCAGCTGCAGCGCGATCTGCTGATACTGGGCCATCATCTGCATCATGGTGCCGTTCTGGCTGACTTTCTGCATGATCTTCTCGCGCCCGTCAAAGTCCATCATGTCCAGAAGCATCAGCGCCTGGTCGGTCATCTGCGGGTTAAATACGCCCTGATTGTACAGAGTCAGCGCCAGCTCGTTCTGTGCCTGCTTTGTATAGGCGGTCTTGCTCTGTGCATCCACTTTGATGTCAAATACTGGCAGTCTGTAGCCCATATCAACGCCTGCGATCATGCCCTGATGCTGAGGCTGCATCATCGCGTTGTCGAAGGATGCAAACTGTTCTTCGCCCATCTCGCCGGTAATGCGGAACTGCCTCGGCATGTCATAGAACTGGCGGATCAGCTCGATTACCTGATTGACAACCTCCTCAAATGCTCTGTACGCACTCAGGGTGGACGCACGGCTCACCTTGCCGCTTGCCTCCTGAAGGGCTGCAATGGCGCTTGCTGCCTGACTCTGTCCGGCGCTGATGCCGTTGGAGCTGTCGGTGTTGCCGCTGGTCTCCTTGAGTTCACTGATCTTGGTCTGTACTACATTGATTGCCGTGCCGTCCAGTCTCGTCGGCGTGATCGGAATAACGCTGTCCGCGCCCAGATTGCCCGTCACATGAACAATAGGCCGGGTGAAGTCCATAAACTCCTCTTCATTCACACTGCCGTCACTGCGTATAAAGTACCTCGGGATCGCGTTTACAAGGCTGTTCTTCACGATGGCCTGATTCACGATGTCGATCTGCTCCTGCGCGTTTTTGCATACGTCCACATAGCCGAATCCGCAGGGGCTGCCCTCTACCGGGAACAGTGCGTCAAGTACAAAGGGATACATGGCATGGTCATACAGGCCGCGTCCGGACAGCTCCGGGTCATCCTCAGTGCAGTACAGCACATGTTCGCCCACGAATTTGCAGTAATGCAGAACCTTCTTGCCGCCCTCATGCCGGTGATAATACCAGTCCACAACCATTGTTTTGTCGTTCTCGTCGATGTTGTCCTCGGTCATGAACTTGCGCACGGTCACTGCCTTGTTCATCAGGTTCTCGTCCGCAAGCTCCGGATACTGTTCCTTCAGGACGTCGGTGTCCACAGCTTCAACCAGGAACACCTGCTTACTTTCCTGAATGTTGCTGATGCCCGGCTCCCAGAACAAGCGCAGCAGGTTAACCTTCCTGATGGCGATGTCACCAAGGCCGTTGTGTTTGCTCTTGTCCCAGAATACACCGTAAGCGCCGGTGCCGCCCTTCAGTTTCTGCCACAAGATCGCGCTGTATTCACTCTCAAACTTGTTTTCCTCAAGCACACAGGGGATAATGCTCGACAGCATCTTCGCCGTGGGCTTGTCGCTCTCTTCCCTCGGCAGGATGTTGGCTTCAGGAATGCTCTGAATGCCGTCCGCATGCTTCGAAACAATGACATTGAACAGCCATGCGCTGGCGGTCTTGATGTCATCCCGTGCGCCCTTTTCCTGCATCCATTCCCAATGGCGCAGCTTCCACCACTGCTCAACTTCCACGATGCGGGATTCCAGCTTCGCCTTGCCGGACTTGTACTTCGTCAGGTCCTGCATGGCCTTGATCAGGCGTTCTTTGTTCATGCGCTTGGGCAGCACCTGCTCTACGGGCACAAAGCCCACGGTTTCATTGGCCTGCATCTCTTCACCCGGCTGCGCACCGGCCTGATTTACCATGTTATGCGCATTTGCCATCTGCTGCATCCGTGCAGCCTGCTGCGCAGCCAATTCTTCCCTCGGCGCGGGCTGCATCATTCTCGGATCCCTCGGCCTCTTCTCCATTTTCATTCACCTCGTATTCTGATTTGTGTCGGTATGAATTTATTGCTTCCCGCCAGCATGTTGAGCGGGTCGCTCGTAAATACAGTCTGCGGTTT
>JAFOHJ010000303.1 GCA_017421885.1 Clostridia bacterium | reverse complement strand
AGAAAGAAAAGAAAGCGCAGAACGCACAACAAGGAATTGGAGTGCGGCTGTAGGAGAATATTTTGCTTCAAATTGCTTCAATTCATTTTTGAATGGTACACCTGCGACCGGAATTCTTGCATCTGCAGAGATACTTAATTATACGGAACGCTATTTGATCGAGTCGATAGAGCTTAAAGACATCCTTTTGAAAGAAACAGATACAGTCGGTAATGAAAAATTGACTGTTACTATCATAGTAAATGATGTTGATGAGCATTCTTTCGATGTAAAGTTTACCTACAATGATGAAGGATTAATAGAGTTTGTTTATATTCCTACACCAGTAGAGTTTGAAGCAATACTTGGAATTGAATGAATAAAAAATGCTCCCCTCGGGGAGCAGTTTTTGATATATAATGATAGTTCGGCGTAAGATCCCGGGGCTTTGGCCCTCTTTTGAAAGAGGGTGGCAGCGATAGCTGACGGGTGTTTGGCTCTGCCTTCCCCTCGATGGGGAAGGGGGACCGCCGCACGGCGGTGGATGAGGTGAACTGCGTCCAGTACCCTCTCAGTCACCCTTCGGGTGCCAGCTCTCCCGGAGGGAGAGCCAAGACCCCTCATCAGTCGGCGCCAGGCCGACAGCTCTCCCAGAGGGAGAGCCAAGCGGGCGTGCATTGCACGCCCGCAAGAGCCTTATTCCCATGCAAAACTACTTCAAACATTGACTATATACCCAAAACTGATGTACAATACAGGGTAATGAATTATTTTAAACCGGAGGAAAACATGGATCAGATCAGAGAACGTATCGACCATGCCCTGCGCTTTACTCCCGAGCGCATCGCACCCATCATCGCAAATGTAAACTTCAGACCCCGTTTTGTTAAATACGGCTGCTTCCTTTATGAAAGAGAGAGCTTTAACGACGATAATAAAAAGGTCAAGACCTATACCTTTGTCGACCTGACAAAGGGCGAACAGCGCGCCCTCTTCGACCAGGCCCATCTTGCTCAGCTGCTGGGCGAGAAGACCGGCGAAGAATATGACCCCGACAACCTGCCCCTTATCCCCGAGCGCGTGACAAACGGCGGCGCTTTTGTATTCACACTCAAGGACAAGTCACGCTGGATGTATGACGGTAAGAACATTGCAAGGCTCAACCCCGCTCTGCCCAAGAATGCCGTTGTATCGCCCGATAAGAAGAAGGCCGTTTATGAAAAGGACGGCGACCTCTATCTGCTGGCACTTCCCTCGATGCTCGAAACACGCCTGACCGAAGGCGGCACAGCCGACCGCGGCTACGGCATCCGCTATCAGGGCTCGTCGGGCTATATTGCCGACCGCCTTGCCGGCATCGAAAAGCCCACAGGCATCCGCTGGTCGCCCGACTCGACCAAGTTCTTCACATATCTGCTGGATTTCAGCCAGATCCCCGATTATACACTGGTTCAGAGCGTTCCCGAAGGCGGCAAGGCTGTTCGCCCCGTCGTTCACACCTATAAGTATGCTCTGCCCGGCGACGAGCACGTTGCCGAGGCCCAGTTCCTCATGTATGACATGGCAACATCGGAGATGAAGGAGATCGCCGTTCCTAAGACAAACCTCTCCTTCGGTGCGCCTATCAACGACCGCCTTTCGATGATCGAATGGTCGGACGATGGCAATGTTGCCGCCTGCTATGTTATGAACCGCGGCTGCACAAAGGCTGAGATCTATCCCATCGACACAGCCACACTTGAAACAAAGCTTCTGTTTACAGAGGAAAGCGACACATTCCTCTTCTT
>JAFOHJ010000302.1 GCA_017421885.1 Clostridia bacterium | reverse complement strand
GACTATATGACCTTTACAAGCGAGGCATTCGACCTTCTGGGCGATCAGGTATGCGGCAAGTCTCTCGACGACCGCGCATGCTTCTGCTGTCTGCTGCACGCTCTCGAGCTGCTTCAGGGCAAGGAGCTGGATATTGACCTCATCGTCATCGGCACCACAAAGGAAGAGATCGGCGGCCACGGCGCATCCTACCGCACATATGTCGACAAGCCCGACCTTGCAGTAGCTATCGACGTATGCCATGCCCGCACCGACGACAACCTGCCCGGCGACCGCGTTCAGGATCTGGGCGGCGGCCCCGTTATCACCATCGGCACAAACAGCGTTCCCCGCTTTGCACGCAAGGTCATCGAGATCGCACGCGCAAAGGACATCCCCTATCAGCTCTCGGGCGCTCCTGCAGCCACAGGCACAAACGCATGGAGCATGCAGATCATCAACGAAGGCTGCGCTACACTGGTAGTTTCGCTGCCTCTCAAGTATATGCATTCGCCTGTAGAGGTCCTCAAGATGAGCGACGTAGAAAATGTTGGCAGGCTCCTTGCCGAGCTTGCTCTTGATATCGACGGGAGGTGGCAGATCTGATGAACGACATCAATAAGGTAACCGAGATCCTCGAAAAGCTCTGCAGCGCCGATGGCGTCGCCGGTTATGAGGAAGAAGTAAGAGTAATCATCGAAGAAATGGTAAAGCCCTATGCCGACGAGATGTTCGCCGATGCTCTGGGCAACCTCTTCGTTTTCAAGAAGGGTAAGAACCGCCGCGAGAAGCCTCTGGTCGTCAGCGCCCATATGGACGAGGTCGGCTTTATGGCACGCGAGATCACTGAAAAGGGCATGATCAAGTTCCTGACAGTCGGTTCGGTAGATCCCCGCGTTATGATCGGCCGCAAGATGAAGGTCGGCCCCAAGAAGGTCCCCGGCGTCATCTCGCTCAAGGCTATCCACCTGACAACTCCCAAGGAGCGCACAGTTGCTCCCGCAGCAGGCTCGCTGTATATCGATATCGGCGCAACATCCAAGAAGGAAGCCGAGAAGTATGTTCAGATCGGTGATCCCTGCTATTTCGATTCGCCCTATGAAGAGTTTGGCGACCAGCGCATCAAGGCTAAGGCCATTGACGACCGTGTAGGCTGTGCAGTTATGGTCCAGCTCCTCAGCGAAGAGCTCGAATATGACACATGGTTCGTATTCGGCACAAACGAAGAGATCGGCGGCAACCGCGGCGCAGTAGTAGCTGCCAACCGCCTGAATCCCGGCCATTTCCTCGTTATCGAGGGCACAACAGCCTGCGATGTTCCCGATGTTCCCGCTCACGGCCATTCGACCACTCAGGGCGAGGGCGTTGCAGTTTCCATCATGGACAAGGGCTCGATCTACTCCCGACCCCTCATCGATGCCATGACAAAGCGCGCAACAGAAGAGGGCATCAAGTGGCAGTATCGCCGCTCGTCCAACGGCTTTACCGATGCACGCGCATTCCATTCGGCAGCAGCCGGCGCTAAGGGCATGGGCATCGCCGTTCCCACACGATACATCCATTCGGCCGTAAATGTCGCCTACAAGCCCGACATCGAGGCTGTTCTCAGGATGGCAAGACTCTATGTAAAGGAGTGCAGTGACAATGCTTAATGCTTTTGAACTTCAGAAGACGCTGGTAAAGGCAGCAATGCCCTCCGGCTACGAGTCGCGCTGCGGCGAGGCTATTGCCGAGATCGCAAAGCCCTTCTGCGACGAGATGTGGTTCACCCCCACAGGCAGCCTTGTCTGCCATAAGAAGGGAAGCGGCAAGAAGCTCATGTTTGCCGCACATATGGACGTTATTGGCTATATCGTAACAAATATCAGCGACAACGGTTATCTTTCCTTCACAAATATCGGCGGCCACAACCCTGCCGCCTCTATCCATACAACCGTTACATTTGTAAACGGCACACGCGCCGTCGTCAAGCTGAAGAAGCAGGGCGACTGGGCCGAGAAGCCCCTTACATCCATCGCCCTCACCGACCTCTATCTCGATATCGGCGCAACAAGCCGCGAAGAGGCCGAGGCTATGGTCAAGGTGGGCGACCTTGCAATGTTCGACACCGAGCCTTATCTCTCGGTAGGCGGTGAGATCATCTCTCCCTACACCGACGACCTTATCTCCTGCGCATCGCTGCTGATGGCTATGGAGCAGGTAGGCGAGAGCGATAACGACCTCTATTTCGTATTTACAACTCAGGAAGAGATGGGCCTCAAGGGTGCCATCACAGCTACAGGCTGCATCGAGCCCGATATGGGCATCGCCATCGACGTCTGCCCCACAGGCGACGACCTGAGCGCAGGTATGGATATCCCTGTAGCAGTAGGAAACGGCCCCACCATCAAGATCAAGGACGGCAGCGTTATCTGCCATCCCAAGGCACTGGCTTTCATGCGTGAAGCTGCAACCAAGGCCGGCATCAAGTATCAGGACGAGATCATCCTTGCAGGCGGCACCGACACAGCTGCCATGGCTCACACCGGCAAGGGCGCTCCCGCATGCTGCATGTCGATCCCCTGCCGCAACGTCCATTCGGCCTGCGAGGTCGT
>JAFOHJ010000301.1 GCA_017421885.1 Clostridia bacterium | reverse complement strand
GTAATCAATGTTATCCGCCATAGCTATGACAACGCCAAGGAGCGACTGATGGAGCGCTTCGGCATCAGCGAGATCCAGGCTCAGGCCATCCTTGAAATGCAGCTGAGAAGGCTTCAGGGCCTTGAACGCGAGAAGATCGAGGCTGAGCTCAATGATCTGCGTGAGAAGATCGCCGACTACAACGACATCCTCGCCAAGCCCGAGCGCGTTTATGCCATCATCCGCGAGGCTCTGCAGGAGATCAAGCGCAAGTATGGCGACGAGCGCCGCACCGAGATCTCCCACGACGAGAACGAGATCGATATCGAAGATCTTATTGAAGAAAAGCAGAGCGTTTACACCCTCACAAATATGGGTTATATCAAGCGCCTGCCCACAAATACATACCGCGCCCAGCGCAGAGGCGGCCGCGGCATCACCGGCCTGACCACCAGGGAAGAGGATGCTGTTTCGACGATGTTCACGGCATCGACCCACGACCAGATCCTGTTCTTCACAAACCTCGGCAGGATGTATCGTCTCAAGGGCTATCAGATCCCCGAGAGCTCGCGCACAGGCAAGGGTATGAATATCATCAATCTGCTGCAGCTCGACAGCGGCGAGAAGGTCACATCCATGCTGCCCATCAGAGGCTTTGAGGAGGACGGCTATATCTTCCTGACCACAAAGCAGGGCACAGTCAAGAGGACTCAGATGAGCCTGCTTGACACGGCGAGAAAGACCGGCATCCGAGCCATCGGCCTCGAAGAGGGCGACGAGCTGGTATCGGTAATGGTTACAGACGGAAACGACAAGATCATCATTGCAACAAAGAACGGCTCGGGCATCCGCTTTGACGAGAGCGAGGTCCGTCCCATGGGCCGCGAGGCCTTCGGCGTACGCGGCATCAAGCTCAAGGAGGGCGACGAGGTCATCGGCGCCGAGAAGCAGAGCCGCGGACAGTATCTGCTGACCGTTACCGAAAAGGGCTACGGCAAGCTGACCGAATGTGAAGAGTTCACCGAGCATCACCGCGGCAACGGCGGCATGACGGCCCACAACCTCACCGACAAGACGGGCGGGCTGGTGGCCATCAGATGCGTCACCATAGAGGATGACCTGCTCATCATGACCAGCGAGGGCGTTGTTATCAGAACCTCCTGCGAGGGCATAAGGATCTGCGGCCGTTCGTCTCAGGGCGTAATCCTCGTAAAGGTAGCCGAGGGCTCGAGCGTCATCGACGTAGCCCTCACCGAGAAGGAAGAGGAAGATGCTCAGACTGAAGGTACAGATACAGAAGCAGCTGAAGAGGCTTCGGCAGAGGTCGCGGAAGAGTAATATATGAAGACAGTCGAGTTATACAGCGACGGCGCCTGCTCGGGCAATCCCGGCCCGGGCGGCTGGGGCGCCATCCTGCGCTGGAACGGGCGTGAAAAGGAGCTTTCGGGCGGCGAGAAGGAGACCACCAACAACCGCATGGAGCTTATGGGAGCCATATCGGCCTTTGAAGCGCTGAACCAGAGCTGCATCGTCGAGTTTTACACCGATTCACAGTATATAACCAAGGCTCTGACCGAGGGTTGGCTGGAGAACTGGAAGAAGCGCGGCTGGAAGAAGGCCGACAAATCGCCGGTTTTGAATGTTGATCTGTGGCAGAGGCTGGATGCCTGCCTTTCGAAGCACGAGGTCCATGTCCACTGGGTCAAGGGCCATGCTGATAATCCTTTTAACAATAGGTGTGACGAGCTTGCGGTAGCTGCAAGATT
>JAFOHJ010000300.1 GCA_017421885.1 Clostridia bacterium | reverse complement strand
GCAAACGCCGTTGTTTTCCTGATGGACAAGCTCTCGATCCAGCGCGCCCTTATCTTCTGCAATACAAAGAATATGGTAGATGTTCTCACCGAGCACCTCGTCGAGAAGGAACTGGCCGCAGTAGCGCTCCACGGCGATATGAAACAGTCGACCCGCAGCCATGTCATGAAGGAATTCAAGGCCGGCAATGTTAACATCCTTGTCGCTACCGATGTTGCTGCCCGTGGCATTGATGCCAGTGGCGTTCAGGCCATCATCAACTATGACATTCCTCAGGACGCCGAGTATTATGTCCACCGTATCGGCCGCACCGGCCGTGCAGGCAACTACGGCGCCTCCTATACCATTATCGCCAACCGCGGCGAATTCTTTAACCTCTGCGATATCGAAGATAAAACCGGCGCTCACCTCATCCCCTATGAGCTTGAAGGTACAGAAGCTCTGCCTGATGATAAGGTAAGAGCCACAAATAACGCAAAGGCCTCCTATCGTCAGACGCCTTCGAGCAGCAGCAAGAAGTCGTCCGGCCCCTCCACATCCAAGTTCAAGGACAACCCCAAGAATGTTCTTGTATCGGTCGATGTAGGCGCTGAGCATGATATTCGTCCCAGCCATATTTCGGGTGCTATCATGAAATATGCCCGTCTTAAGAAGCAGGATATCGGCAAGATCACAGTCGGACAGACCGAATCTTTTGTTGAGCTCTCGCCCGAAGATGCACGCCATGTCATGAGAAGTATGACCGATGCCACAGTCAACGACTTTGTTGTCGTATTCCGTGCAGCCGAAGAGCCTCGCGCAAAGTCCTCCGGCAGCGGAAACTATGGCAAGAAAGGCGGCGGCCACGGATTCAGTAAAGGCCGTAACGGCGGTTACCGCAAAGGCAGAAAATAATATCAGATATGCAAAAAGAGAAGCCACTATGGCTTCTCTTTTATTTTATCTTACTTGCAAGCTCAAGGTCTATCGTATCATAAATCGTTATTTTCCCACCATGTCGTTCAATGGCATCGTGTATGCCGGCAAAGAACTCTTTTCTTATGTCTTCCCTTATGGATATATGATCGGAATAGGTGCCTATAAGAGAAATATATTCATCGGCAGAAAACACTCTTTCTCTTTTAAAAATCCTGTATTTCATATCCGAAAAACCGTATCTTCCTGCAATATCTGCAATGGTCTTCGCCTGATCGTCATCAAACTCACGCAGCACCTTCTTTTTATAGCCATAAAAACGGTTATAATACCGATCATAAAGCTCATCTATCTCGTCTGCCAGCCTGGGATTACCCTTATCTCTGTATGGACGGTTGGCAAATCGTGCAAACACTCCGCCCTCTTTCAGTATCGAGAATACCTTTTTGTAGCCTGACTCTTCAGGCACCCAATGAAAAGCAGTTGCCGAAAACACAAGGTCAAAGCTGTTTTTGCTTATCTCAGCTTCTTCAAAACTACTGTTGATGACCGAAAATCCCAAAAAACCCCGAAACTTCTCTCTGCACATATCACAGAAGGAAACTCCCGGCTCGACAGCAGTAAAGCTCTCTGCACGCATGAGCACCGGCAGCGTTGCCTGACCTGCCCCAATTCCTATTTCAAGGGCATTTCCAAACCTGTCTTTTCCCGCATACTCAAATACAGCATCATAGAGTTCATCGGGATAGCCGGGCCGGAACTTGTTATAATCCTCCGCAACAGTATCAAAGGTCCATCCGTAACCGTTATTAATCTGCATTATTCTTCTCCAGTCGCTCTATCCATTCGTGCCCCTCAGGAAATGCGGCCCTGAGAGCCTCTGCAAGCCAACTTTTCTGTTCGGCATCAAGGAGTGGGAATGCCGCTTCAAAATCGTTTCTATAGCCTTCCCTGTCAAGCTCTGACGATTTATACAGCAGGCATATCTCGGGCGCGAGATATCTTACTCCGTTTCTTTCAAGGATGGCTTTATTCATCTCGCGGCTTATTCCTTCGGCGCGCGGATATATAAACAGCCCATCACTCATATCGTTAAACAGAAACTCTACATAGTCAGGATCATTCTGCCCGTCATGGTGAAATCTCATCCAATACACATTCTCTTCGCCGGTTTCAAACAATTCTACCAATGGACATCCCGGCTTCATGCCAAACACATTACGCCTTTC